>DATFWK010000021.1:0-4696 GCA_035259345.1 Miltoncostaeaceae bacterium
ATCCCGTCGTCGACCCGCCCCATCGGGATCACGCAGACCGGGCAGCCGGGGCCGTGCACCAGCTCGACGTTCTCGGGCAGCAGGTCGTCGATCCCGTACTTGTAGATCGAGTGCGTGTGCCCGCCGCAGACCTCCATGACCTTGTAGTCCCGGCCGGGCTGGACGGTGGCCAGGATCTCGCCGGCGACCGCGCGGCCGAGCTCGGCGTCGCGGAACTCCTCGACGAACCTCATCGGCGCTCCTCCGGCTCGAGGGCCGCCAGCGCGGTGCCCGCGTGCACCAGCAGGAGGTCGCCCGGGGCCGGGTCCGCGACGAGGGCCGCCTCGACCCAGGCCAGGCCGCCGGCGTCGTCCTCGCACAAGGCCAGGCCCTGCGCGGCGTCGACCTCCCGGACCCGCATGGGGACGGCCACGTCCCCGCACGTGATGCACCCGCCCTCCGGGCCGGTGTCGCAGTGGACGGGGACGTCGGCGGGGTCCACGGCTACTCGATCAGGCTCGCCTTGAGCTCCGCGAGCTCCTGCTCATAGTCCTCGCCCATCCCCTCGAGCAGCTTCAGCGTCGCCCTCGCCTCCTCCTCGTCGACCTTCGAGAGCGCGAAGCCGACGTGGATGAGCACCCAGTCACCGGAGCGGACGCCGCCGTCGGCGTCCCCGTCGAGGAGCTCCACGTTCACGGTACGCCGGACCCCCGCGACCTCGACCGTCGCAAGGCGGCTGGCCTCGTCGACGAACGCAACGACCTGACCCGGAATCGCCAGGCACATTCCCCGCGGCACCTCTGCTCGGCGAGGGCGGCTGGGTGCCGCCTCGCGAGCACCCTTCCACCGCCCTACGGGCGGAACAACTTCCGTGTAATCCCAGTTACCCGGCCGCTGCCGGGCCAATCACCACCGGCGCTCGTACCCCGTGGTGAGCTCCGGGCCGGGCCGCCGCCAGGGCGGCTCCACCTCGTACCGGCGCTGCATGCTCTTGTCCCGCAGGTACCGGAGCAGCGGGCCGTAGGCGAACCGCGCGCTGTGCGCGGCCATCCGGCCGAGCACGCCGGTCTCCATGAACGGCATGTACTTGTCGGGGAAGCCGGGCATCGTGCACGCCATGCAGATGCCGCCGACGTTGGGGCAGCCGCCGATGCCCCCGACCCAGCCGCGCACCGGGACGTTGCAGCGCACGACCGGCCCCTTGCAGCCCAGCTTGACCAGGCACCGCTGGTCGGCGCCGTACTCGGTGGCGTAGTCGCCGTGGTCGGCGAAGCCGCCGCGGTTGCACACCTCGTGGACCGTCCGCTGGAACATCCAGCGCGGGCGGCCCTGCTCGTCGAGGTCGATCCGGGGCGTCATCCCCGCGAGCTGCAGCACCAGGTAGAGCAGGAGCTCCGTGATGTTGTCCGGCTGGGCCGGGCAGCCGGGCAGGTTCACGATCGGCAGGCCGGTCCGCGAGCGCCACTCCGAGCCCAGGTAGTCGCGCAGGCCCATCGCCCCCGTCGGGTTGTTCCGCATCGCCGGGATGCCGCCGTACGCGGCGCAGGTCCCGACCGCGAGCACGGCCGCCGCCCGCGGGGCGAGCCGGTCGATCCACTCGTTGGTGGTGATCGGGTCCTTGGTGACCGGGTCGACGCCGAGCGCCGCCCAGTGGCCCTCGCCGTTGATCTCCTCGTTCGGGACCGAGCCCTCCAGCACGAGGATGAACGGGTCGAGCTTCCCGGCCGCCGCGTCGTACCAGGCCCGCATGAACTGGTCCCCGGACTCCATCGCGAGCACCGGGTTGTAGAGCGCGACCCCGGGCATGCCCGGAAGCGCCCGGCCGAGGAGGTCCTCGAGGGTCGGCCGGGTCGCGGCGGTGAGCGCGATGGTGTCGCCGTCGCACCCGAGGCCGCTCGTCATCCAGACGATGTTGACCACGAGCTGCTCGGTCTGCGCCTGCCGCGGGGAGAACTCGACGCCGAACGCCGCGGCGGGACCCGGAGCGCCGCCGGCGCCGGCGGCGGCCGCCGCGGCGGCGGGGAGCGGGTCAGGCGTGCGCTGCGTCACCGGGCTCCGATCGGGCCACCAGGCAGGCGATGTGGTGCTCGGCCGTGCCGTGCAGGACGAGGCCGGACTTGCACCGGGTGACCAGCCCCGCGGCCGAGAGGCGCGCGAGCGCGTGCGAGACGGTCGGGCGCTCGGCGCCGACCATCTGGCCGATGAGCTGGTGGGTCAGCGGCAGCGGCAGCAGGATGCCGTCCGTGCCGACCTTGCCCCACGGGTCGGCCAGGTGCCAGAGCAGGAGCGCGATGCGGACGTCGGCGCGCGGGTGGCAGGTGGCCGCCCGCTGCACGTTCAGCTCCATCGTCCGGCGCACCGCCCGGCGGGCGAGCTCGAGCATGATCTCCGGCCAGGGCCGCACCCGCTCGAGGAAGGCGTCGTCGATCAGGGCGAGGCGCGACGGCTCGAGCGCGCGGACGCGCGCCTCGTGCGCCAGGAGGGCCGGGTCCTCGGCCCCGTCCGCCGGGCAGAGCAGCGCGCCCTCCCCGATCAGCTCGGTCGCCGTCCTGTCGCCGACCTGCACGTCGAGCGCGAGCACGCCCTTCACGACGAGCGCGCCGAGCCCCGAGGCGGAGGTGCCGAGCAGCGCGCCCGGCGCCACCGGTCCCGGCGGGGCCTCCACGACCACGGCCGTCGCGACCGGCCGGGCCACCATCCGCATCCGCATGCTGAGGCGGTCGGCCAGCCCGGCGTCGAGGTCGAGCAGGTAGCAGTAGCGGCCCTGCGCACGACCGGCGGCGGCGGTGTCGATCGCGCGGCTGCGCTCGTCCTCCCGCACCAGCGTCGGGATGGGGCGGCGCGATCGGTCGGCGGTGCCACCCGTCATGTCAGTGGGACCTCGTCGCAGCGAGAGGCGAGGCCACTCTAGACCCGCCCGGCCGCCGCGACGAGGGCCGGCGCCCGTGATCGTTCGCCCTGCCGGAGGAGACGGGCGGCCGGCGCGCCGCCCGTCCCGCCGGGATCAGGACGGGGCGGGCGCGTTCGGGTCCGTCTGCCAGAGACCGAACTCGTTGCCGTGGGGGTCCGTGCAGGTGGCGAACCAGCCCATGCTGGGCACCGGCATCGGCTCGCCGGCCTCGCCCCCCAGCTCCCTGACCCGGCCGGCGCCGGCGTTGATGTCGTCGACGTCGAAGTAGGGCCGGGTCCCGCGCTTGCCGGCCTCCATGTTGGTGACGGCGGCGCCCTGGGTGTCGCCGATCCGGGTCATGTGGTACTCGAACGGGCCGGGGTACGCCTGGAACTGCCACCCGAAGAGCGATCCCCAGAACGCCTGCGACGCGGCGGTGTCGTCCGCGGGGATCTCGATGTGCACGATCTGACCTGCCATTGCGGGCTCCTTTCGTGGCCGGCGACGTCATCGCCGCTGCTCATCTGATTGACCCCTTTGGCGGCACGTTCTCATCGCGGCGCCGCGGCGGGAAGGGCTCGGTCAGCGCCCCTCGGGCGCCGCCGTGCCGGGACCGGGAAGCCTCGCGGCCCACCGCTCCTCGATCCGGCCCACGCGCCAGACGGCGGCCGCGGCCACCCAGGTCGCGGCGAACACCGCGACGATCGCGTAGCCGACGTGGGCGAGGTCGAGCTGCGAGAGGAACGCCCACGGCTGGCCGGTCAGGCCGAGCCCGCCGGCGAGCACCGCGGCGAGCTCGATCGTGCCGATGCCGAGCGCCATGGCCACGGAGAGGCTCGTGACGGTGATGTTGTAGAAGACCTTGCGGATCGGCCTCGAGAACGCCCAGCCGTAGGCGAAGTTCATGAAGGCGCCGTCGATGGTGTCCAACAGGGACATCCCGGCCGCGAAGAGGATGGGCAGGCAGAGGATCGCTGGGAGCGGCAGGCCACCCGCCGCCGCGGCGCCGGCGGTGGCGAGCAGCGCGACCTCGGTGGCGGTGTCGAAGCCGATCCCGAAGAGCATCCCCAGGGGGAACATCTGCCAAGGCGCCCGCACCGCCCCGGTCGCGCGCCGGTAGACGCGGCTCATGACGCCGCGCGAGTCGAGTCGGGCCTCGAGCTCGGCCTCGTCGAAGCGCCCCTCGAGCATCCGCCGGACGACCCTCACGACGCCCAGCAGGACGACCAGGTTCAGGATGCCGATCACCAGGAGGAAGACGCCCGAGACGGTGGGGCCGATGAGGCCCGTCACCTCGTGCAGCCGGGATGCGTCGTCGCCGACGGCGCCGCTCAGGCCGCGCACTCCCATCGCGAAGCCCGCCGCGAGCAGCACGACGATCGTCGAATGCCCGAGCGAGAAGAAGAAGCCGACCGACAGCGGCCGCTGGCCGTCGGCCATGAGCTTGCGCGTCGTATTGTCGATCGCGGCGATGTGGTCCGCGTCGAACGCGTGGCGCAGGCCGAGCGTGTAGGCCGTGATGCCGATGCCGACCCCGAACACCGCGCCGTCGCCCAGGCGGAGGTGCTGCGGCACCACCACGCCCAGCAGAAGGGCGAAGCCGGCGACGTGCAGCACCACGACGGCGAGGACCAGCCAGGCCGCCCGCCGCCATTCCGCGGGCGTCAGCGCCGCGCGGGCCCTCCGCCAGCGCGAGGCCCCTCCCGGCCCCACCGCGACCGCCATCGCCACGCCTCCTTCGCCGGGCCCCGGGCGGACCGGAGCCGGTCGACTCGGACGCTATTGCGACCCGCTCGCAGTTGCAAAGCGGATGTATGAAGGATTACC
>DATFWK010000022.1:0-12261 GCA_035259345.1 Miltoncostaeaceae bacterium
ACGCCGGCCCACCGCCAGTTGTCGATGAACAGCCGGAGAGCCACAAATGTGGGCGTTCGGGAATCCGGCGCCACGCGCGGCTCCTGGCGATACCCCGGCACGTGCTGGCCGTCGATCGTGCCCGGCCCGTATTGGCCGAGAACGACGTTGCGCGCCACATCTTCGGGGGCGATGCGGCGCGCGGCCCTTAGGACCTTGACCTTCTCCGACCGCACGGCGTCGGGTTCGATCGCCACCGGCGATTCCATCGCCATCAGGGTGGGCAGCTGCATCATGTGGCTTTGGATGATATCCCGCACCACCCCCGCGCTCTCATAGTATCCCGCACGCCCCTCCACGCCCACGGTCTCGGCCACGGTGATCTGCACGTGGTCGACGTAACGGCGGTTCCAGACCGGCTCGAAGATGGCGTTCCCAAAGCGGAAGACGAGCAGGTTCTGCACCGTCTCCTTCCCCAGGTAGTGGTCGATCCGGTAGACCTGCCGCTCGCGGAAGTGCCCGGAGAGCTCGTCGTTGAGCTTCCGGGCGCTCGCCAGGTCGTAGCCGAACGGCTTCTCGACCACGAGGCGGACGAAGCGCTCGTCGCCGTCCTCCTCGCCGGCGAGGCCCGCGCGGCCGAGGCTGGTCGCGATGACCGGGAAGAACTCGGGTGCTGTTGCGAGGTAGTAGAGGCGGCTGCCGCCGGTGCCGTCCTCGCGGTCGAGGCGCTCCAGCAGGTCGCCGAGGCGGCGGTAGCCCTCCTCGTCGTCGAAGCTGAACTGCGCGTAGTGGACGCGGCGCGCGAAGCTCTCCCAGACGGCCTCGTCGTCGATGCCGTTCCGGGAGTGCGCCTCGATGCCCTTGCGCAGGCGAGCGGCGAACGCCTCGTCGCTCATGTCGCGGCGTGCCACGCCGACGATCGCCGTCTCGGGCGGCAGCAGGCGCTGGAGGTGGAGGTTGTAGAGCGCGGGGCCGAGCTTGCGCTGCGTCAGGTCGCCGGAGGCGCCGAAGATGACCACGACGCACGGCGCCGGCGTGCGCGTGAGCCGCAGGCCGAAGTCGACCTCGCCCGGCGCGAGCTGGACGGTCACGAGAGCAGGCTCTTCGCGGTCTCGGCCATGGCCTCGGGGGTGATCCCGTACTCACGCAGGACCACGTCGCCGGGCGCCGAGGCGCCGAAGTCGTCGATGCCCACGGTCGCGTCGGCCCACCGCTCCCACCCGAAGGTGCTGGCCGCCTCGATCGCAACCCGGGGAGCGCCGTCGCCGAGCACCTCGAGGATGTAGTCGTCGTCCTGCTCCTCGAAGAGCTCCCACGAGGGCATGCTCACCACCCGCGCCGAGATGCCGTCCTTCGCGAGCAGGTCGCGGGCCGCGACGGCCACCTTCACCTCGGACCCGGTCCCGATGAGCACGCAGTCGTCCCCGTCCGCCAGCACGTAGGCGCCGCGGGCGACGTCGGCCGGCCCGTCGAAGATCGGCAGCTTCTGGCGCGAGAGGATCATCGCGACCGGCCCGACGTCGCGCGAGATGGCCACGCGCCAGGCCGCGGCGGTCTCACGGGCGTCGGCCGGGCGGATCGTCACGAGGTTCGGCGTCGCCCGTAGCGCGGCCAGGTGCTCGATCGGCTGGTGGGTCGGCCCGTCCTCGCCCAGCCCGACCGAGTCGTGCGTGTAGACGAAGACCGGCGTGGCGTCCATCAGCGCCGCCAGGCGGAGCGTGTTCTTCATGTAGTCGTAGAACATGAGGAACGTGGACGCCACGGGGCGGATGCCCCCGTGGCACGCGAGGCCGTTGGAGATCGCGCCCATCGCGTGCTCGCGCACGCCGTAGCGGAGGTTCTTGCCGTCGAAGTGGCCGTGCGAGACGTCCGGCGAGCCCTTGATCGTCGTGTCGGTGCTCGACGAGAGGTCCGCTGCCCCCTGGACCAGCTCGGGGACCCGCGCGGCGAGGGCGTTCAGCACCTGCCCGGACGCCGCGCGCGTCGCGATCTCGTCGCCGCCCGGCTCGAACTCGGGGATGTCCGCGTCCCAGCCGTCGGGCAGCTCCGAGCGCAGCTCCCGCTCGAACTCGGCGGCCGCGTCGGGGTGGGCCTCGCGGTAGGCCTCGAGCCGCTCGTTCCACTCGGCCTGGAGGGCACGGCCGCGCTCGGTCATGTGGGGCGCCCACGCGGCGACCTCGTCCGGGACCAGGAAGCTCGAGTCCTCGGGCCAGCCGTAGAAGCGCTTGGCCGCGGCGGCCTCCTCCGGGCCGAGCGGGCTGCCGTGCGCGGCCGAGGTGTCCTGCTTGTGGGGGGCGCCGTAGCCGATGTGCGTGCGCAGCCGGATGAGCGTCGGGCGCCCGACCGGCTCGGCGGCCTCGTTCAGCGCCGCGTCGATCGCCTCGAGGTCGTTGCCGTCGTCCACCTCGATCACGCGCCAGCCGTACGCAGTGAAGCGCAGCGTCTCGTCCTCGCCGAAGGTGAGGCTCGTCGGCCCGTCGAGCGAGACGCTGTTGTCGTCGTAGATCCCGATCAGGCGCTCGAGGCCGAGGAACCCCGCGATCGAGGCGGCCTCGTGTGAGATCCCCTCCATCAGGTCGCCGTCCGAGCAGATGAACCACGTGCGGTGGTCGACGATCTCGTGGCCCGGCCGGTTGTGGCGCGCCGCGAGCAGGCGCTCGGCCAGCGCGAGGCCGACCGCGTTGCCGAAGCCCTGCCCGAGCGGCCCGGTCGTCACCTCGACGCCCGGGGTCACGCCGCGCTCAGGGTGGCCGGGCGTCCGGCTCTCCCACTGTCGGAAGCGCTTCAGCTCGTCGAGCGGCAGGTCGTAGCCGGTGAGGTGCAGGAGCGCGTAGAGCAACGCCGATGCGTGGCCGGCCGAGAGCACGAAGCGGTCCCGGTTCGGCCAGTCCGGGTCGGAGGGCGAGTAGCGCAGGTGGCGCGTGAAGAGCAGCCAGGCGACGGGGGCGAGGCCCATCGGCGCCCCGGGATGCCCGCTCTTCGCCGTCTCGACCTGGTCGATCGCAAGCGTCCGGACGGTCGTGATCGCGAGCTCGTCGGAGGCGAGGGCCGCGGTCGTGGTGGCGGTGCTCCCGGTGTCGGTCACGGTGCTCCTCGTGGTGCGGTGGTGGGGCGCCCGCCCGGCCTCACGGCCCAAGGTGGACGTCGTGCGGGTGGCTCTCCCGCAGGCCGGCGCTCGTGATGCGCACGAAGCGCGCGCTCTCCTGCATCTCCCGGATGGTCGCGGCGTTGGAGTAGCTCATCCCCGAGCGCAGGCCGCCGACGAGCTCCTGCACCACGGCGGCCGCGTCGCCCTTGAGCGGGACGACCGCCTCGACGCCCTCCGGGACCACCGGGAAGAACTCGGTCTGGTCCTCCTGCGAGCGGATCTCGATCGGCGTGCCGCCGATCGCCCGCCGCGCCCGGGCCGCGCCGGCCGAGGCCATGCCGCGGAAGACCTTGACGCGGGTGCCGTTGCGGTTCACGACCGTGCCGGGGCTCTCGGTGGTGCCGGCCAGGAGGTTCCCGACCATGACCGTGTCGGCGCCCGCGCCGATGGCCTTCGCCACGTCGCCGCCCGAGCGGATGCCCCCGTCGGCGATCACCGGCACGTCGTGGGCGGCGCAGACCTTCGCGCACTCGATCACCGCGGTGAGCTGCGGGATGCCGACCCCGGCCACGACGCGGGTCGTGCAGGCCGAGCCGGGCCCGACGCCCACCTTCACGGCGTCCGCCCCCGCACTCGCCAGGTCGCGCGCGCCCTCGGGGGTCGCGACGTTGCCGGCGACGATCTCGACGCCCCCGCCGACCCACTCGCGCACCTCCCCGATCGCCCGCAGGGCGTCCTCCATGTGCCCATGGGCCACGTCGAGCACGAGCGCGTCGGCGCCGGCCTCGACCAGGGCCCGCGCGCGCTCGAGGTGGTCGCCGCGGACGCCGATGGCCGCCGCCACCGCGAGCCGCCCGCGCCCGTCCTTGGTGGCGTCCGGCCGCTCGGCGCGCTGGAGGAGGTCCTTGAGCGTGATGAGCCCGGCCAGCCGGTCGTCGCCGTCGACGAGCGGCAGCTTCTCGACGCGGGCGTCGCGAAGGAGCAGCGCCGCCTGCTCGGAGGACGTGCCGACCGGCGCGGTGACCAGCCGCTCCCGCGGCGTCATCAGCTCGCGCACCGGCACGCTGTGGTCCTCGCGCAGGCGCGTGTCGCGCCGCGTCAGGATGCCGACGGGCCGGTTGTCCGCGTCCACCACGACCAGCCCGCTCACGCCTCTCGCGGCCATGACTGCGAGGGCGTCGGAGAGCGGCTCGTCCGGGCCGATCGTGAACGGGTCCTCGATCATCAGCGCCTCGGCCCGCTTGACCCGGCGGACCTCGTCGACCTGGTGGTCGATCGGGAGGAACCGGTGGACGACGCCGATGCCACCGAGCCGTGCCATCGCGATGGCCATCGCCGCCTCGGTGACCGTGTCCATGTTGGCCGAGACGATCGGCGTCGCGAGGCGGATGCGGCGGGTGAAGCGCGCCGACGTGTCGATCTCCCGGCGGGAGGCGATCGCGCTTCGCTGGGGGACCAGCAGCACGTCGTCGTACGACAGACCGAGTGGGATGCCGGCCGGCCCGGACACCCGCGGAGGATATCCGCTGACATGGAGCCGCCGCCTCCGGGCCGCGCGCCGATACCATGCCGCGGACGTGACGCGCGGCACCTCACGTCCCGTCCGCCCGGCCGCGCTTGCGGGGCTCGCGGCGGCGCTCCTGATCGCGCTCGCGGGGTGCGGCGGCGCGCCTGCGCCCGCGACGCGCACGCTCCCGGCGGGGAGCCAGGTCGGCCCGCAGCGCTACCTGGCGGACAGCGCCGAGGGGGCGGCCGCCGTGCGCGACTTCGCCGCCGTGCTCGACCGGATGGCGGTGGGCACGACGCCGGCCCGCATCCGCCGCCTGGCCGGCGACCTCGACGCCCCGCTGGCGCGCGTGCGGCTCGCCCGCCAGCGGCTGGGGGCGGAGCGCCTCGAGGACCGCCGGCTCGAGGCGCAGCGCGAGGCCGCGGCCGTCCGGTACGCGACCGTGCTCGGATGGATGGAGCGCACGGCGGTGGCCGCCCACGCGGGCAACCAGCGCGCGCTCGGCGCGGCGACCGTGGGGCTCAGGCGGGCGGTCGAGGCGCTGCGCGCCGTGGGCCGGCCGGCGGGCACGGCCTGACACGACCTCGCGCCTCGGGGTTATGCCCGCGCGACCCGGTGCCGATGGATGAAGCGAGGGCCTCCGCGCCCCCTCGTCCCTGTCGATCGCCAAGGATGGTCGAGCAGTGAGCCTCCCCAGCGTTCCTGTCCTGATCGCGAGCCGGTCGCCCGCGTATGCCGAGGGCCTGCGGGCGTTCCTGCGCGGGACGCCGCTCCTTCCCGTCGTCTGCCACACGGTCCACCACGCGCTCCGCCTCGTGGAGCGCCGGGCGCCGCGCCTCGCCATCATCGACTGGGCCCTGGCGGACGCCCCGGGCGTCGAGCTGGCGCTGGAGTTGGCGCGCAATGGCCAGAAGGCCACCCGGATCGTGTTCTCCGTCGAGCCCGGCGTCGAGCGGGTCGCCCAGGAGGCGCAGGCCACCGCGGCCGGCGCCGACGCGTGCGTGCTCGTGACCTCCACGCGCGAGGCGATCCTCGAGACGGTCGCGAGCGTGCTGGACGCCCGGGTCGACGCGATGGTCGCGCAGTCGATGGGCGAGCTTGTGGCCCGCACGAACCCGCGGCGCGTGCTCCTCACGCCCCAGGAGCGGGCGGTCCTGCGCCTCATGCGCCAGCAGCTGACCTACAAGGAGATCGCGCTGGAGCTGGGCGTGTCGTGGCACACCGTCCGCAGCCACGCGCAGTCGATCCTGCGCAAGCTCGGCGTCCACTCGCGGCGGGACCTCGCCGGCTGGGACGCGCGCCTCGGCATCGAGGGCCTCGTCGAGGTCGCCGCGGCGTGAGCGCGGTGCGCCCGCAGGACCAGCAGGTGCTGGAGGCCCGCACCCGCGAGGAGGTCGAGCGCGAGGAGCGCCCGGTCTGGCGGCGGCGCGTGGTGGCCGGGCCGAGCGGCATGGCCCTGCTGCTCGCTGGCGGCGCGGCCGCCGTGCGGGTGGCCGTGATCCTGGTGTCCGACGACGGGGCCCCCGTGCGGGCCTGGGTCTTCACGCTGGCCGCCTGCGTGCTGGCCGGCGTGGCGCTCGTGCTCGTCGCGCTCCCCAAGATCGTTCCCCATCAGGGGAGCGAGCAGCCCGACTCCACGCTCACGCGCGGATGACGGGCCCCGCAGGCTCGGGCGGCCTCTGGGAGGCAGGCCGCCCGCAGCCTCGCGTGGCGTAGGGACTAGCTCGAGGTGGTGATCGCCGCGAGGGGCGCCATGGCCTCCTCGTGGGCCCTGACCACGTCCCACGGGATCAGGATCGAGCGTCCCTCGAGGACGACGTCGCCGCGGGCCTTCAGCTTGCCGAAGGCGGTCGTGACCGCCTCCCGGGAGGCGCCGACGAGCGATGCCCACTGCGCGTGGGTCAGCTCGAGCCGGAGCCGGATGCCCTCTCTGGTCGTCACGCCGAAGCGCTCGGCCAGCTGGTGGAGGCGCGCCCGCAGGCGGTCCTCGACGCGGATCTCGCTGACCAGGGCGACCGTCTGCGCCAGCACGCCGCACCGCTCGGAGAGCATCCCGGCGAGGTTGCGCCCGAGGCGCGGGTAGCGGGCCATCAGGCCCTCGATCGCGCGCCCGGGGAGGGGCGAGACCGCCGAGCTCTCGAGCGTGGTCAGCGTCGGGGGCTTCACGCCGCCGAGGGTCGACCAGATGCTGCCCGGCTCGAGCAGGGCGATCATGATCTCGTGACCCGGGCCGGTGCGCTCGAACATCGCGAGCCGGCCCTCGCGGACGAGGTAGAGGTGGTCCGGGCGCTCGAGCGGCTCGGGGGTGTCCGCGCCGTTGGGCCAGCGCACGACTCCGAGGCGGCACTCGAGCATCTCCAGGTCCCGCTCGGGAAGGCCGGCGAACAGCTCCATCCGGGAGAGCGGCAGGCGGGTGGTGGTGGGGGCGAGGCGCAGTGTGCGCTGCTCGGCCGGGGGGAGGGGGGAGGCTTGTGTCGTCATCGGTCGGGAGCGTGCCAGCCGTCCGTTAAGGGGGAGTGAAGAGCTTGGACGGTTTTTTTGGGCGGATTTGGGCGACCATCAGACAGTTCAGCCCTGCCAGCCCCCTCCGCGTGGTTACACTTGTGCGATGCCCAAGGCCACTGTGGGTCCACCCAGGCCGAGCCCGGCCGTCCAGGACTACCTCAAGGCCATCTACCGGGTGGGCGAGGCGACCGGCAGCGGCACCGTGAGCACGTCCCAGGTGGCGGACGCACTCGGGGTCACCGCCGCCTCCGCCAGCAACATGCTGAAGAAGCTCGGCCAGATGGGCTTCGTGAACCACACGCGCCGCCGCGGGGTGGTCGAGCTCACGGATTCCGGCCGCCAGGCGGCGCTCGAGGTCGTGCGCCACCACCGCCTGCTCGAGACGTACCTGGTCACGCGGCTCGGCGTGCCCTGGGACGAGGTGCACCAGGAGGCCGAGGTGCTCGAGCACCACCTCTCCGAGCAGCTCGAGGCGCGCATCGCCGAGGAGCTCGGGCACCCGGAGCGCGACCCTCACGGCGACCCGATCCCCACGCTCTCGGGCCAGATCGCCGACGTCCCGGCCGGGCGCCTGTCCGACATGCCCGAGGGTGCGCAGGCGGTCGTCTCACGGGTGAGCGACCACGACCCCGCGCTCCTGCGCTACCTCGCCGAGCAGGGCCTGGTGCCGGAGGCGACCGTCGAGGTGCTCGGGCAGGCCCCCTTCGGCGGGCCGCTCTCCGTGCGGGTCCAGGGCGAGCGGGTGGTCGAGATCCCCCCGGACGCCGCCCGCGCCGTCCACGTCAGCGACTGAGGCCGCCTCGCGGGCCCGCCGGCCCGCTCAGCCCTCGTCCTCGAAGGGCTCCGACTCGGCGACGAGGTCGTCGACGGTCAGTCCGGTGCTCTGCAGGAAGAACGGCGTGAGCATGTTGAGCGTGTGCCGGCACGCCGGGCAGATCGGGAGCGGCGGCGGCGGCGGCAGGCCGGGTGTGCGCCCGAGCAGCGAATAGGCGCTGCCGATGTAGCGCCGGCAGACGCCGCAGTCGCCGGCGCGCGCGTCGAGGCGCACGAGCTCGACGTCGGCGGCACGGAGCTCCTCGAGGTACGCGGCGTGCCGGCGTGCGTAGGCCTCGGCGTCGGCCGCCAGCGCCCGCCGCGCCTCGGCGGTCCACCCCTCGCGCAGCGCGGTGGCGAACGGCTCAGGGGGATCGGGGACGTCCCGGAACCGCTCGGTCCAGCGGTCGATGGCGGCGTCCCAGCCGGTCATGCGTGCGGCTGCCGCCGGACCGGGCTCACTCCACGAAGTCGACCGGCACGGCCCGCTCGATCAGCCCGGCGGCGTGCGCCCGGCCCAGGAGCTCGGCGACCGCCGCCCGCCCGTCCTCGCCGTAGTCGAGCGTGCGGTCGTTCACGTACATCCCCACGAAGCGGTCCGTGAGGTCCGCGTCGAGCCCCCTCCCGTACCGGGACGCGTGGGCCAGCGCCCCCGCGCGGTGGTCGAGCCCGTAGCGGATGCTCTCGAGGAGCAGCTCGGAGAGCTCGAGCATCACCTCCTCGCCCAGGTCCCGGCGGACCGCGTTCGCCCCGAGGGGCAGCGGCAGGCCGGTGAGCTCGTGCCACCACTCGCCGAGGTCGATCACCAGCTCGAGGCCCTGGCGGGCGTAGGTGAGCTGGCCCTCGTGGATGACCAGGCCGGCGTCCGCCGTCCCGCCGGCGACCGCGTCGAGGATCTCGTCGAAGGGGACGACGACGACGTCCGCCAGCCTGCCCACGGCGAGCTGGAGCTCGAGGTAGGCGCTGGTCAGCTCGCCCGGGATCGCGACCCGGCGGCCAGGCAGCTCGCCCGGCTCCATGGGCTCGCGGGCCACGACGATCGGGCCGTAGCGGTCGCCCATCGAGGCCCCGTGGGGCAGCAGGCGGTAGCGCTCGGCGACGACGGCGTAGGCGTGGACCGAGAGCGCCGTCACCTCGAGCTCGCCCCGCATCGCCCAGCGGTTCAGGGTCTCGATGTCCCTGAGCAGGTGCTCGAAGCGGTAGCCGCGGGTCGGGATCAGCCCGTCGGCGAGCGCGTAGAACATGAACGCGTCGTCGGGGTCCGGGCTGTGCCCGAGTCGGATGAGCCGTTCGCTCACGTGTCGCTCCGCGGTCGCCGGGGAGCGGGGATCGTAGTCGACGGCGGGCCGGCCGACCGCCGCTGGCGGCCGGCGGCGTTGGCAGGCGAGAATCCCGGCGTGGGCGGGAGCCTCCCTATCGAGATCGTGACCCGGTTCAAGGTGCCGCTCCTCATCCTCGGCGCGGCCCTGGTCTACGGGACCGTGGGCTATGTGGCCATCTTCGGCTGGAGCGGCCTCGACGCGCTCTACATGACGGTCATGACCCTCTCGACCGTCGGCTACCGCGAGGTCCACCCGCTCGACGCCGGCGGCAAGGCGTTCACGATCTCGCTGATCCTGCTCGGCGTCACGGCCCTGTTCACCGGCCTGGGTATCCTGGCCCACAGCGCGGCCTCGGGTGAGCTCGGGGAGATCATCCGAAGGAGCAGGGTGGGACGGCAGATCGAGCACCTCAAGGGCCACCACATCGTCTGCGCCTACGGCCGCGTCGGCAGGGCGGCGGTCGAGGAGTTGCGCGCGCACGGCGTGGACGTGGTCGTGATCGAGACGGACCCGGCGCTGGAGCCGCTGATGCAGCGCGCCGGCGTGCCCTACATCATCGACGACCCCAGCGACGAGGACGTGCTGCAGGCGGCCGGCGTGGCGCGGGCCGAGGGGCTCGTGTGCGCGGTCGACGACGACGCGGTGAACGTCTACATCACGCTCACCGCCCGGTCGCTGAACCCGCGCCTCACGATCGTCGCGCGCGCGGCGCGGGGCTCGACCGCGGTCAAGCTCGAGCAGGCCGGCGCCGACCACGTGATCTCGCCCTACGTGGTGAGCGGCAGCCGCATGGCCTCGCTGGCGCTGCGCCCCGCGCTGGTGGACTTCATCGACATGGTGACCGTCGGGCCGGACCTGCGGCTCGACGAGATCATGGTCCGCGAGGGGTCGTCGCTGATCGGGCGCACGGTCGAGTCGGCGAGCGAGGAGTACGCCGGGGTCACGGTGCTCGCGCTCAAGCAGGCGAGCGAGGAGGCGATGTCCGCGCCGCCTTCCGGCGACGCGGTGCTCTCGCCGGGCGACCTGCTCGTCGCCTTCGGTCCGCGGGACGCGCTCGACGCGATGGAAGCCTAAGCGGCCGCGCGGACCCGACGAAGGTGGACGAACCGCGATCCGCGGGAGACACTTCCCTGGAAGTGACAGCATCTCGTGCCTTTCCGGCGCCCGGTCGACGCGGCGCCGCCATCGTGATCGGGGCGGCTTGCGTCGTCCTCACGGCCGCCGGGACCGCGCGCTCGGCCCCGCCGTCGTTCACGCCGCCCGTCTCGTTCCCCGCGGGTGACGGCCCGCGCGGGATCGCGCTCGGCGACGTCAACCGCGACGGCCACCTCGACGTCGTCGTCGCGGACTACGGGCCCGACCAGGACCCCGGCCGCTTCCTCACGCTCCTGCTCGGAAACGGCGACGGCACGCTGCGCCCGCCGGTGGCGCTGCCGGTGGACCAGGGGCCGTTCGCTGTCGCGCTGGCCGACCTCGACGGCAACGGCACCGTGGACATCGCCGCGGCCGGATTCTGGTCGGACGTCGTGGACGTCCTCGCCGGCAACGGCGACGGCACGTTCCAGCCGGGGGTCCGCTGGGTCACGGGCCACGCTCCGGCGTCGGTCGCGATCGCGGACCTGAACCGCGACGGGCGCCCGGACCTCGTGACGGCCAACCGGGCAACGGGCGCCGCGCTGGGGAGCGTCTCCGTGCTCATGAACGCCGGCGGCACGTTCCCCTCCCACGCCGAGCTGCTCGCCGGGAACGACCCGGCCGGCGTCGTGGCCACGGACCTCACCGGCGACGGGATCCCGGATGTCGCAACGGCCAACCGCCTCTCCGGCGACGTGGCGACCCTGGTCGGGCTCGGCGACGGCAGCTTCCGCCAGCCGGCCGGGAGGTTCGGGTCGGGACCGCTCACCCGCGCGCTCGCGGTCGCGGACGTCAACAACGACGGGGCGCCGGACGTCGTGACGGTCAACAACGGCGGCGACTCGGCCTCCGTGCTGCTCGGCACGGGGCCCGCCGGACTCCGCCCCACGCTCAGCGTCGCCGCGGGAGGGGGACCGGCGGGCGTGGCGGCCGGGGACCTCAACGGCGACGGCAAGGCCGACGTGGCGGTCGCCGACTTCACCAGCGGCGGCGTGTCCGTGCTCGCGGGCAACGGCGACGCCAGCTTCGCCCCGGCGATCCAGATCCCCACCGGCCCCGAGTCGTTCGGGGTGGCCGTGGGGGACATGAACGGCGACGGCCGCCCGGACGTGGTCGTCGGCAATCGCGGGTCGGGCACCGTGTCGGTGCTGCTCAACACGACGCGCTTCCCGCCGCCGGTCGTGACGACGCGCCCGGCGGTCCGGGTGACGTCGAAGGCCGCGCGCCTGCGCGCCTACGTGGACGCCCACGGCATCGCGACGACCTACCGGTTCCAGTGGGGCACGAGCCGCCGCTACGGGAAGATGACGAAGGCCGGCAAGGTGGCGGCGGTGGTGGGCCGCCGCACCGTCGCCGCGGTCCTCCCGCGCCTGCGGCCCGGGACGACGTACCACTTCCGGATCATGGCCGAGACCTCCCTCGGCGGCATCGCCATGGGCCGCGACCACGTGCTGCACACCGCGCGCCTGGCCAGGAAGTAGCTCTCAAGGCGCGGAAGCCGCGTCCCGGGCTCAGGCCGCGTGCGCCCTCCGCAGCACGCACATGCCCTCCCCCTCCGCGGCCAGCGTCCCGTCGGCCAGGCGGATCGCGACGGTCGCGCGATAGCCGCGCTCCGATCGCTGCGTGAGCCGGCTCCGCAGGTGGAGCTCTCCGTCGAGGGGGATGGGGCGGCGCAGCCAGTAGCGCACCTTGGCGGTCATGGCCCACATGCCGTGCGGCGCGCCGGCATAGACCAGCATCTCGTCGACCAGGAGGCCCACGATCCCGCCGTGGAGGCGGTCCGGATAGCCCTGGAAGACCTCCGCGGGGACGAACGTGGCGACGGCGTCGGTGCCGTCGCGGTAGATGCGGAGGCGAAGGCCGGCCGGGTTGCCGGCGCCGCAGACGAAGCAGTCCGGGCAGGCCGGCGGGTT
>DATFWK010000023.1:0-7553 GCA_035259345.1 Miltoncostaeaceae bacterium
CAGGGGCAGGCCACGGTCGGTGCGCACGCGCAAGAGCACGGTCGGCTTCGCCGGCCAGTCGAGCCGTCCGTAGCGCTGGTCCAGCGACAGCGCCGCGATGCGCGTGCCGCCCGGCTCGAGGCTCCACGAGCGCCAGTCCCACCATCCGCTGCCGCCGCTGCCCAGCCCTGCCCCGAGCAGGGCCGCCACGATCACCACCGTCGCGACGAGCGGCGCCGCCCGTCCCGCGCCCGCGGCCGGCTGCCGGTCGCGCCTGGCGGCGAGCGCCAGCGCGGCGAGCACGACCACCAGCGCGAGCACGCCGGAGAGCACAGGCCGCGCCGGCGGGACGAGCGTCCAGCGGTAGGCGAGCCCGATGCCGGCCGCCACGAGCGCGGCCAGCGGCCGCCGCCGGACCACGAGCTGCCACGCGACCAGCGCCGCCGCCGCCGCGAGCACGGCGATGAGGAGCGCGCCGAGGGCGGGCGGCGCCCCCTGGTCGATGGGAAGGGGCGTCCGGTCGGCCGCGCGGAGCCCGTCCGGGAGCACCCGGGCGACCATGCGCCATGCGCCGCCGTCGAAGCGCAGGAGGCTGCCGACCGAGACGTGGGCAGCGACCGCGAGCGCGAGGACCGCGGCGAGCGCCGCCGCGACGCCGCCCAGCGCCGGCGCCGCCCGCACGGGGAGCGCGCGCAGGACCGCGGGCACCATGGCGAGCGCGGCGACCGCGGCGATGCGGCCGGCCGGCGCGCCGGCCCAGAGGCCGGCCCAGGCCCCGGCGAGCAGGCCCACGAGCGCCCCGGCGGCCGCGGTCGCGAGCAGCACGTCGCGTGCCTCAGCCCGTCGCACGGGCCCTCCAGCCCTCCAGGGCCGCGGCGAGGTCCGCGCGCGCGCCGACCTCGGCGACCGCGGCGCCCCCGCGGCGGAGCGCGTCCGCGGCCGCACGCGCCGGGCCGACCAGCACCAGCGCCACGCCCACGTGGTGGGCCGCCGCCTCGCGGCACGCCAGGGCGAGCCCGCTGTCGGGGTGCGCAGTGACGGCCGCGATCACGCGGGGCGCGGGGCGCCGGGCCGCGGCCGCGCGCAGCGCCGGCCCGATGCCGGTTGCCCCGCCCGGGACGACGCGCGCGAGCTCGGCCTCCACCGCGCTCCAGGCGGTCCCCGGCCGGATCACCGCCCCGCCGCCGTGCTCGAGGCCGACCTCGTCCCCGCGCGCGGCGCAGGCGGCCAGCAGGCTGGCGGCGGCGCTCACCATGAGCTCGAAGCGCTCGTGGGCCTCGGCGTCGTCGCCGAGCGGCCGGGTGTCGAGCACGACGACCAGGTCGGCGCCGCGCCCGCGCTCGCCGCGGAGCTCCTTGGTCTGCAGGTGCCCCCGGCGCGCTGTCTGGCCCCAGTGGACGAGCGAGAGCGGATCGCCCTGCTCGTAGTCGCGGATTCCCGCGATCTCCATGCGCCCTCGCAGGAGGCCCGCGGCCGCGCCGCCCTGGCCCAGCGGGCCGGACTCCCAGAACGGCACGGTGACGTCGACGACCTCCGCCAGCCCGAGGAGCGTGCCCCCGGCCTCCCCCGACCGCCGCCGGCGCGCGAGCCCGAGCGGGTCCTGGACCACCAGGCGCGGCGCCGGCATGCGGTGCTCGCCGCGCGGCAGGCGGTGCAGGCGGACCTCCTGCCGGAGGGCGTCGCCCACCCGGGTCGGACGGAGCGACTCGGCCCGGGCCGTCGGCGGGGAGCCCGCGTCGAGCCGCCACTCGAGCACCGCGGAGAGCCCCGTCCGCACCGGCCATCCGCGGGCGAGGACGACCACGTCCGCCACCTCTCCCGGGCGCACGCGCTCGCGGTCCAGCGTGCGCTCGACCCGCAGCCCGCGCGCGCCCAGCTCGACCAGCGCCAGCGCTCCGAGGCCGGCGGCGAGCAGCCCGATGCCGAACGGGCGGAGCGCCGGGGTGCCGAAGCCGCCGCTCGCGACGAGCGCCGCCACCCCGGCGGCCACCAGTGCGAGCGCCCCGCCCGGCGCGGAGGCTCGCCTAGCCAAGCGGCACCCGCGCGCGCCCGAGGGCCTCGGCCACCACGTCCTCCGCGCGGAGGCCCGCGACGCGCGCCTCGGGGCCGAGCACCAGCCGGTGGGCGAGCACGCTGGGCGCAACCCGCTTGACGTGCTCCGGGCTCACGTACGTCTGGCCCCCGACGAGCGCCGTCGCGCGGGCGACCCGGAGCAGCGTCAGCGCGGCGCGCGGGCTCGCGCCCAGCACGAGCCGCCCGTCCTCACGGGTCGCCTCGGCGATGTCCACCACGTACCGCGCGATGACCGGGTCGGCGTGCACGGCGGCCGTCGTCGCGATCGCCGCCCGGAGGGCCGCCTCGTCGGCGACCGGCCGCACGGCGTCGAGCGCGTCGCGCGCGGAGAGGTCGAGCAGCATCGCGGCCTCGTCGGCCGGAGGCGGGTAGCCGATCCTGAGGCGCACGGCGAAGCGGTCGAGCTGGGCCTCCGGGAGCGGGAACGTGCCCTCGTACTCCACCGGGTTGAGGGTGGCGACGACCATGAACGGCCGCGGCAGCCGGCGGGTGTGGCCGTCGACCGTGACCTGGCCCTCCTCCATGCACTCGAGGAGCGCGGACTGGGTCTTGGGGGATGCGCGGTTGATCTCGTCCGCCAGCACGACGTTCGCGAACACGGGCCCGGGGCGGAACTCGAAGCCCTGGGTGCGCTGGTCGAAGACGTGGACCCCGGTCACGTCCGACGGCAGGAGGTCGGCGGTGCACTGGAGCCGGGCGAACGCGCAGCCGGAGGCCCGTGCCAGGCTCTTGGCGAGCACGGTCTTCCCGACGCCCGGCACGTCCTCGACCATCAGGTGCCCGCCCGCCAGGAGGCACGCGACCGCGCTCTCCAGCACCGTCTCCGGGGCCCGGACCGACGACCGCAGCTCGGAGACGAGGGCGCGCGCGAGCCCGGCCGCCCGGGCCAGCTCCTCGTCCCCCGGCGGGGCGGGGACCACGATCAGCCGCTCCACGCGGCTGACGGTATCAGGGGCCGGGCTGCCGGCCGTCCGGGTCCGGCGGGCGCTCCAGCAGGGGCGCGACGGCGTCCAGGATCGCCTCGGCGCAGGCCGCCTTCGAGGCCGGCCCGACATGCTCCTCGCGCTCGCCGGGGCCGATGATCGTGACCGCGTTGCGCTCGGCCTCGAACCCGATGCCGGGCTCGGCGACGTCGTTGTGGACGATGACGTCGAGGCCCTTGCGCGCGCGCTTGTCGCGTGCCCGCGCCAGGCCCTCGGCCCCGTGCTCGGCGGCGAAGCCGACGACGACCTGGCCGTTCCGCCGGCCGGTGAGCTCGGAGAGCACGTCGGCGGTCGGCTCCAGGGCGAGCTCGAGCGCGCCGCGGCCGGCCTTGGCGATCTTGTCGTCGCGGGCCGAAACGGGCCGGAAGTCGGCCACGGCGGCGGCCATCACCAAGAGGTCGCACGACGGGAACTCCCGCCCGGCCGCGGCGCGCAGCTCCTCCGCGGTGCCGACGTCGACGTAGCGCAAGCCGGCCACCCGGGGCAGGTCCACGTTCGCCGCGATGACCGTCACCTCGGCACCCCGCCGGCCCGCCGCCTCCGCCAGCGCGAAGCCCATCCGCCCGCTCGAGCGGTTGCCGACGAAGCGGACGGCGTCGATCGGCTCCCGGGTGCCGCCGGCGCTGACCAGGACCCGCCGCCCGCGCCAGGGCCCGCCGGCGAGTAGGGACTCGACCACGGCGACGATCTCGGCCGGGTCGGCGAGGCGCCCGGGCCCGCGCTCGCCGTCGGCGAGCAGACCGCTGCCGGGCGGCACGACGTGCACGCCGCGGGCGGCCAGCCGCGCGAGGTTCTCCGCCGTCGCGGCGTTCTCGAGCATGCGCGTGTTCATCGCCGGGGCGATCACAAGCGGCCCTGTGAAGGCCAGGGCGCTGGCTGCGAGCAGATCGTCCGCCAGCCCGGCGGCGAGGCGCGCGATCGTGTTCGCCGACGCAGGGGCCACGAGCATGAGGTCGGCGGTGCGGGAGTGGTCGAGGTGCCCGTAGTTCGGCTCGCCCTCGGCCGCGAACATCCGCACCCCGACCGGGCGGCCGGAGAGGGCTGCGAATGACTGGGGCCCCACGAAGCGCGTGGCGGCCCGCGTCATCACCACGGTGACGCCATGGCCGCGCCGCTGGAGCATCCGCAGCACGTCGAGCGCCTTGTATGCGGCGATGCCGCCCGAGACGCCGAGGAGCACCTCAGCCATGGGCCGCCTCCGTCCGGGCCGCGACGCCGATCTCGAGCGCGATCACGCCTGCGAGCTCCTCCGCGGCGATCTCGACGTCCTCGTTGACGACCCGGTGGTCGAACTCCCCCATCGCCTGGATCTCGCGCTCGCCGACCGCCAGCCTGGCCCGGATCTCGCCCTCCGTGTCCGTGGCCCGGGTCACCAGGCGGCGCGCCAGCTCCGCCATCGACGGCGGGGCGATGAAGATCGTCACGGCCTCGGGCACCATCCGCCGGATCGCCCGGGCGCCCTCGAGCTCGATCTCGACCACCACCGAGCGGCCGCGCTCCAGCCGCGACTCCACCTCCGAGCGGAGCGTCCCGTAGCGGTTGCCGGCGTACTCGACGTGCTCCAGGAACTCGTCGCCGCGCACGGCGTCCTCGAACGCCCCCGGGCTCAGGAAGTGGTAGTCCACCCCGTCGCACTCGCCGGGGCGCCGCTCGCGCGTCGTCGCGGAGACCGCGCGCTCGATCTCCGGAAACCGGGGAAGGATGCGCTCGATGAGCGTGCCCTTCCCCGCGCCGGACGGCCCCGAGATCACGAGGATCCGGGGCCGGTGAGCTACCGGTTCAGCAGCTCCATGAGCTCGTTGCGCTGACGTTCCGACAGTCCCCCGACCGTTTTCCCCTGCGAGATCCTGCAGTGGTTGATGAAGCGCGTGGCCTTGACCTTGCCGTACTTCGGCACCGCCAAGAGCATGTCAAACACCTTCGCGGTCATCACGTAGTCGGGAGGCGATTGGATGATCTCGCGGATGTGGACCTTGCCGGTCTTCAGGTCCTTCTTCAGCTGAGCCCGTTGAGAGCGGATCTCGTTGGCTCGTCTGAGTGCTTCCATCCGCTGATCGAGCGAGCGTTCCGGAGCCTGGGTTGGGGCCTTGATGGAAGAGGTCATCGAGGCGGCACTATACGGCCGTCGCTGCAACGCTGGCAAGGCGGGATTTGCAGCAATTTTCACAAAAATTTCACGCACGTTGCAGCGCTTTTACCCTCTGGGGAACAGGGGGTATCTCTACCTCAAGTAGAGGTCTATCCAGGCGAGACGGGAGTCGCCGATGCTACACGCCTGGGCCCGTTTGAAAGGTCCTGAAGCGCCACCGGAGAGGCCGGCTGCGCGCCCACGGCCGCCGCCGCCGCCTCGGCCGCCTCCATCGTCGTGATGCAGGGCACGCCGGCGCGCACCGCCGCGCGGCGGATGTCCTCGCCGTCGCGCTGGGCGCCCCGGCCGCTCGGGGTGTTGACGACCAGGGCGACGGCGCCCGCCGCGATCAGGTCCGGGATGTGCGGCGAGCCCTCAGGCACCTTGTTCACCCGTCGTACCGGCAGGCCCGCGGCCGCCACCGCCCGCGCCGTGCCCGCGGTCGCCATCAGCTCGAGGCCGGCGCGGGCGAGGCGCCCGGCGACGGCGACCATGCGCGGCTTGTCCATGTCGGCCGCCGACAGCACTGCGACGCCCCGCCTTGGCAGCGCCTGCCCTGCCGCACGCTGGGCCTTGGCGAAGGCCTGCGGGAAGGCGCCGGCCACCCCCATCACCTCGCCGGTCGCCCGCATCTCCGGCCCGAGCGCCGGGTCGGCGGCCGGGAAGCGGGCGAAGGGCAGCACCGCCTCCTTCACGGCGACGTGGCGCGGCGGTGCGGGCGCCGGCAGGTCGAGGTCGGCGATCCGCTCGCCGAGCATGAGCCGGACGGCGTGGCGGACGAGGGGTACCCCGGTGGCCTTGGCCACGAACGGCACGGTGCGGGAGGCCCGGGGGTTCGCCTCGATGACGTTGACCACGCCGTCCTGGAGGGCGAACTGGACGTTGAGGAGGCCGACCGCCCCGAGCGCCCCGGCGATGGCGGCGGTCTGGGCCTCGATCTCGGCGACCACACCGGGCCCGGCCTCCTGCGGCGGGATCACGCAGGCCGAGTCACCGGAGTGCACGCCGGCGGCCTCGACGTGCTCCATGACGGCGGCCACCCAGCAGTCGGAGCCGTCGGCCAGCGCGTCCACGTCGAGCTCGATCGCGTCCTCGAGGAAGCGGTCGATGAGGAGCGGGAAGGCCGGGCGCTCACGCTCGAGGTAGGCGTCCAGGTCGGCGCCCGAGAAGACGATCGCCATCGCCCGCCCGCCGAGCACGTACGAGGGCCGCACGAGCGCCGGGTAGCCGACCTGGGCGACGGCGCCCGCGACCTCTGCCGGGCCGCGCGCGATCGCCCAGGCGGGTGCCGTGAGCCCGAGCCGCCCGAGCAGGTCGGCGAAGCGCTCGCGGTCCTCGGCCAGGTCGATGGCCTCGGCCGGGGTCCCGAGCAGCGGCACGCCCTCGGCGGCCAGGTCCCGGGCGAGCCGGAGCGGCGTCTGGCCGCCGAGCTGGGCGATCACGCCGAGCGGCCGCTCGCGCCGGCAGATGTCGACGATCGCGTCGAGCGTCACCGGCTCGATGTAGAGGCGGTCGCTCACGCCGTGGTCCGTCGAGACGGTCTCGGGGTTGCAGTTCACCATCACGGCGGCGTGCCCGAGCTCACGCACGGCCGTGGCCGCGTGGACGCAGCAGTAGTCGAACTCGACCCCCTGGCCGATGCGGTTCGGGCCGGATCCGAGCACCACGACCGGACGCCGCTCGAGCGCGACCGTCTCGTCCTCGCTCTCCATGGCCGAGTAGTAGTAGGGCGTCAGGGCCGCGAACTCGCCGGCGCAGCTGTCGACGGCGTGGTAGGTGGGCCGGGCCCCGAGCGCCCGCCGCCGGCGGCCCACCTCCAGCTCGCTCGTGCCGGTTGCCTGGGCCACGTCGCGGTCGGTGAGGCCGCGCCGGCGAAGGTCGGCCAGCTCCGCGGCGCCCAGCGCGTCGAGCGGCCCCCTGGCCTCGGCCCGCGCGCGGCTCATGGCGGCGATCCGCTCGCAGAACCACGGGTCCACCTTCGTCGCCGCCGACAGCGCCTGCGGCGCCGCCCCGCGTTCGGCCGCCCACAGCATGAGGTCGAAGCGGTCCCACGAGGGCCGGCGCAGGCGCTCGAGCGCCTCGGGGACGTCCGCGGGCTCGGCTACCTGCGCGTCGAGCTCCCGTGCCGAGAGGGCCTTGCCGAGCGCCTCGTCGAAGCTCCGCCCGAGCGCGAGCACCTCCCCCACGCTCTGCATGTAGGTGGACAGCTCGCCCCGGACCCCCGGGAGCTTCTCGAACGCGAATCGCGGCAGCTTGACCGCGACGTAGTCGAGCGCCGGCTCGAAGCTGGCGGGCGTGACCCCGGTGATCTCGTTCGGCAGCTCGTCGAGCGTGTAGCCCACCGCCAGCCGGGCGGCGACCTTGGCGATCGGGAAGCCGGTCGCCTTGGA
>DATFWK010000024.1:0-10755 GCA_035259345.1 Miltoncostaeaceae bacterium
GTCGTCGACCGTCCGCGCGCCGGGGTTCGCAAGGTCGCGCATGTCCTCGACCGGGACGATGACCTCGAGGTCCAGCTCCTTCCGCTGCCCGGCGTCGACGATCGTGACCGGGCGCGGGGCGCCGTCAGCGTCCTGCCCGCCGAGGAAGCGCGCGATCTCGGCGAGCGGCCGCTGGGTGGCCGAGAGGCCGATGCGCTGGAGGGGGCCCGTCGCGGCGCGCTCGAGGCGCTCGAGGCTGAGCGCCAGGTGCGTTCCGCGCTTCGTGCCGGCCACGGCGTGGATCTCGTCGACGATCACCGCGCGGGCGCCGGCGAGGATCTCGACGCCGCGGGAGGTGAGCAGCAGGTACAGGCTCTCCGGGGTGGTGATCAGGATGTCCGGCGGCTCCCGCAGCATCCGCGCCCGCTCGCGCTGCGGGGTGTCGCCGGTCCGCACGGCGACGTCGATCCGGGGGAGCTCGAGGCCCTGGCGCCGCGCCGCGTCCGCGAGGCCGGCGAGCGGGCCGCGCAGGTTGCGCTCGACGTCGTAGTTCAGGGCCTTGAGCGGGCTGATGTAGAGGAGCCGGGTCGTGGTCTCGCCCCGCAGGCGCTCCTCGACCAGCGTGTTCAGCCCCCACAGGAACGCGGCGAGCGTCTTGCCCGACCCGGTCGGCGCGACGATCAGCGTGTGGTCGCCGGCCGCGATCGCCGGCCAGCCCATCCGCTGCGCCGGGGTGGGCTCGGCGAACGCACGGGCGAACCAGTCGGCGACCAGCGGATGGAAGGGGGCGCTGGTGGCGGGGGCCAGGGCCATCCGCCGATGGTAGTGCGTCCGGGGGCGGCCGAGCCTCCCCGGCCGTGGCGCCCGGCTGGACTAGGATCCCCCCGCAATGACCACGGTTGAGACGACCACGCCGCCCGCGACGAAGCCCCGCCCGCTTGGGCCCGACGACGACACGGGAGGCGACCAGCCGGCGCACGTGATCGTCCTGAACGACAACCACAACACGTTCGAGCACGTCGCGCAGACGCTGGCCCGGGTCATCCCCGGCGTGGACTACAAGCGCGGCATGGACATGGCCAACCGTATCCACAACACCGGCCGCGCCAGGGTCTGGAGCGGCGAGCGCGAGCGCGCGGAGCTCTACTGGGAGCAGCTGCGCGACGGCGGCCTCACGATGGCGCCGCTCGCCTGACCGCCGGCCCGGCCCGCGCGTGAACCTCGACGCCTCGGACTGGCTGCTCGAGGCGCTGGCCGCCGAGGGCGTCGGGGTGCTCTTCGGCAACCCGGGCTCCACCGAGCTCCCGCTCATGGACGCGCTCGCCCGGCAGGGGAGGGTGCGCTACGTCCTCGGGCTGACCGAGGCGGCGGTCATCGGGATGGCCGACGGGTACGCGCAGCAGTCGGGGCAGATGTCGGCGGCGAACGTCCACGTCCAGCCCGGGCTCGCGAACGCCCTCTCGGGGATCCTGAACGCCGCCCGCGCCCGCGTGCCGATGCTGGTGACGGTGGGGCAGCAGGTGCGCTCGATGCTGCCCGGGGCGCCGTTCCTCGGGGGCGAGCTGGTGGCCATGGCCGCGCCCCTGGCGAAGGGGGCGTGGGAGGCCGAGCGCGCCGAGGACCTCCCGGCGTTGCTCGCCCGGGCGGTCCGCGTGGCGCGCACGCCGCCCTGCGGGCCGGTGGTGCTCTCGATCCCGATGGACCTCCAGGTCGCGCCGGCGCCGGCCTCCCACCCGCCCTCCCCGGGCGAGGCGCCGCCCGCCCCGGACCCCGAGGCGCTCACCCGGGCCGCGGCGCTGCTCGGCGCGGCGCGGGCGCCGGTGGTGCTGCTCGGCGACGGCGTGGCGCACGCGCAGGCGAGCCGGGTGGCCGCGGCGGTGGCCGAGCGCCTCGGCGCGCCCATCCTCGGCGAGCCCTTCGCCGCGCGGGCGCCGCTTCCGACCGACCATCCGCTCTGGCGCGGGCCGCTTCCGGGGTTCGCGTCCGAGATCCACACCGCGCTCACGGGCCACGACGTCGCGCTGGCCGTCGGGATGCCCGTCTTCCGCCTGTTCGGCGTGAGCGAGGGGCCGGCGCTCCCCGGCGGCGTGTCGCTCGTCCACCTCGACGTGGACCCCGATGAGGTGGGGCGCACGTACCCGCCGGCCGTCGGCATGGTCGCCCACCCGGGTCTCGCGCTGGAGGGACTGCTGCGGTCCCTCGGGCCGCCGGACGACGCAGCGCGGGCGCGCCGGGTGCGGTCCGAGGCCGAGGCCGCCGCCATCCGCCGCGGCCGCCGGGCGGCGCTGGCCCGCGGCGGCGACGGCGCGATCTCGCCGCAGGCCTTCTGCCGTGCGGTCGCCGCGATCGCGGCCCCGCGGGACCTCGTCGTGGACGAGGCGCTCACGTCCGGCCGGCTCCTGCGCTCGGCGCTCTCGGGCCGCCGGCCGGGCACGTGGCTCGCCCACCGCGGCAGCGCCCTCGGCTGGGGGCTGCCCGCGGCCGTCGGGGCGGCGCTCGCCGATCCGGCCCGGCGTGTGATCGCCCTCCACGGCGACGGCAGCTTCGTCTTCGGCGCGCCGGCCCTCTGGACCGCGGCCCGCGAGGGCGTGCCGATGGCGCTCGTGATCGCCGACAACGGCGGCTACGAGATCCTGCGGGCCGGCCTCGAGGGCCTCACCGGCCGGGCCCACGGCGGCTGGCCGGGGCTCGCGATCGACGGGCCGGCACTGGACCTGGTCGCCCTCGCGCACGGCTTCGGGGCCGACGCCGCCGCCGTTTCGGAGCCGGCCGAGCTGCGGGAGGCGATGGCGGACCTGATGTCCCGCGCGACCGGCGGGCCGGCGGTGCTCGTCGTGCGCGTGAGCGGCCGGACGCCGCCCGTCGGGTATCCGCTGTAACGCCGCGTCAGGCGTCGCGGCGGCGGGCCACCCAGATCACCTCGTGGGGCCAGCGCCGCGCCCAGTCGGCCGTGACGAACGTGAAGCGCCCGGCGTCGGCGCCGGCGGGCGGGCGCAGCTCGTGCAGCGCCTCCAGCGCGAAGCCGTGACGCCCGAGCGTGCCGATCCAGTCCCCATAGGTCAGGCAGAACTCGACGCCGTCCTCGCCGGGCCACTCGAACCGGCGCATCTCGAAGTACGGGCGCAGCAGCCGGTCGGCCGTCGCCGCGTCGGCCTGGTCCGGCACGCAGGTCATGAAGATCGGGCTGACCGTCAGGAAGACGAGCGTCCCGCCGGGCCTGAGGAGGCGCGCGGCCTCCGCCAGCCAGAGGTCCGGGTCGCACCACAGCGAGGCTCCGTACTCGGACAGCGCGAGGTCGAAGGCGGCGCCGGCCAGCGGCACGGACTCCGCGCTCGCGTGGACCAGCGGGAAGCGGAGGCCGTGGCGCTCCTGCATCCGCCGCGCGGTCGCGAGCTGCGCCGCGGAGAGGTCCACGCCGACGGGCCGCGCACCCGCCCGCGCCAGCCAGGCCGACCAGTAGGCCGTGCCGCACCCCAGCTCCACGGCGCTCAGGCCGTGGAGGGGCGGAAGGGCGCCGACCTCACGCTCGGGGATCGACCAGATGCCCCACGACGGCTCGGCCTCGGCCCAGCTCCGCTCTGCCGCCTCGGCGTACTCCGCCGCCCTGGCGTCCCAGGCCGCGCGGTTCTGCCGCGCGTGCTCGGTGAGGCCGTCGCCGGCCACGCTCAGGCCGGCGGCCGGATGGTGCCGTCGGCGGCGACGCGGGCGCCGGTCGCGCCGAAGTCCTCCCGCGAGAGGCTCGCGACAAGGCTCATCCCGGCGCCGCCGGGGGCCGGCGTGCCTGCGCCGACGAGCTGCGTGGGCACGATCCGCCCGCTCACGAAGCGCCCGTCGGCGCCCAGCGTCACCTGCAGCACGCCGCTGGTGGACGAGTTGCCGCGCAGCGAGAAGACCTTGTACCCGGCGAAGTTCCCCATGCTGTAGGCGATCAGCCGGCCGTTGCGAAACTGCATGCCCCGCATGACGTGGGGCCCGCTGCCGACCACCAGGTCGGCGCCGGCGTCGACGACCGCTCGGGCGAAGGCCATGCTGTCGCCCCGCGGCTCGCCCAGGAACGTCTCGGGCCCGGGCCGCAGGTGGATCTTGTCCGAGCCCTCCGCGCCGGCGTGGATCATCACGATCACGACGTCCGCCTGGCGGGCGGCCTGCGCCACCAGGCGGCGGGCGGCCGGGATGTCGGTCAGGCTGTTCGCCCAGCGATACGGCGCGAAGCCGAGCAGCGCGACCCGCACGCCCCCGACCTGCTGCTTCGCCACTTCGCCCGGCCGGCCCATGTGAAGCAGGCCGGCGCCATCGAGCGCCCGCACCGTCTCGGCCTCGCCGGCCGACCCGAAGTCGAAGGCGTGGTTGTTGGCGAGGTTCATCACGGTGAACCCGGCCCGCTTGAGCCAGCGTGCGTACGAGGGCGGCGTCCGGAACGCGAAGCAGCTCGAGCTCCCGGGGGCGCACTTCGAGCCGCCCGTGGTCGCGAAGGTCCCCTCCAGGTTCCCGAGCACGACGTCGCCGTCGAGCATCCCCCGGACCGGCCGGAAGAACGAGGCGCCGCCGTCGGGGGGAAGGCCGTAGGGCGGGCTGCCCATCACGATGTCGCCCACCACCGCGACCCGCACGCGGGCCGCCGGGGGTGCGGGGGCGGGGGCGGGCGCCGGCGACGGGACGGTCGTCGTGGCGGTCCCGGCCGCAGCGCTCGCGTCGCGTCCCCCGCTCGTGGCGGCGACCGCGGCCCAGACGGCGAGGCCGACGCCCGCGAGCACGCCGCCCGCCGCCAGCCGCCGGCGCCGGTAGGTCCGCCGGCGCTCGGCCTGCCGCCGGCGGTCGTCGGGGGTGGTGGGGCTCATGCGCGCTCGTCCGCAGTCTCCCGCGCGGGCTCGGACGTCGCCAGGCAGGCGGTCAGCGCCCGGTCAACCGCGGCGACGACGTCGGCCGCGCCGGCGCCCGCGAGCAGGCTTTCGAGGCCGCCGGCTCCCTCGGCGAGGCGCCGCGCTATCCAGTCCCGCTCGGACACGGGGACCGCAAGGAGCTCCGCCAGCCGGCCCCCGTCGAGCCGCAGGGCGATGCCGGCCTGCAGAAGCGTCCCGCTCCGGCGCCGGACCTGTGCCAGGCCCACGACCTTCCGTCCGCCGGCCACGACCTCGTGGGGGCTGAGCGCCCCGAAGCAGGCGAGCTCGGCGGCGCGACGGGCCGCCGGGTCCTGTGCGGCCGCGCGGGCCTCCTCGACGCTCACCGCGCGGGCGTCCACGCCCAGCTCGCGCAGCGCCCCCGCCAGCGCCCGGCCGAGCCCCTCGTACGCCTCGATCACGCCCTGACCGGCGAACGGGTGGCCGGGCGGCAGGACGACGTCGAGCCCGAGGAGGCCGGCGTCCCACAGCACCGGTCCGCCGCCGGACGAGCGCCGGACCACCTCGACGCCGAGTCGGGCGCAGGCCGCCTCGTCCGCCGCGACGCCTCGCGCGGACCTGCCGATGACCAGCGCCGGCGACGCGGCGACGGTCCACACCAGGGTCGGCGGCCGGTCAGCCGCCCGGGCCAGCAGCCCGTCGGCGCGGGCGAGCGCCTCGCCGGCGGCCGCCGTCGCCGGGCCGATCCGGTCGGCTCCCGGGGCGGTCAGCCGTCCCCGCGGTGGAGTGCGAACGCCTGCTCCAGCAGGCGCTGCTGCTCGGCGCGGTGAGCCTGCGGGTAGCCCTCGGCCGGGCTCGAGCGCGGCGAGCGCCCGACGTAGTCGAACGTGGCGCCCTCCGGCAGCAGGCGCGGGATGTTGCGGAACATCGCGTCCCAGGCGCCCATGTTTCGCGGCTCCTCCTGCACCCACGTGGCGTGCCGGAGGCCCGGATAGCGCGCGAGGACCTCGCGGGCGGCCATCTCGGGGAAGGGGAACAGCAGCTCGATGCGCACGATCGCGAGGTCCGTCGCCTCGGCCCGGGCCGGCGCGGCCGCCAGCTCGTGGGCGATCTTGCCCGTGCAGAACAGGATGCGCGTCACCTGCGCCCGGCGGTCTGCCACCGCCGGGTCGTCGAGCACCGGCTCGAAGCGGCCGTGGGCGAGGTCGTCGACGTGCGACGCGGCCTCGCGGGAGCGCAGCAGGCTCTTCGGCGTGAAGATCACGAGCGGCCGGAACTCGTCGAGCAGGCCCTGGCGGCGCAGCAGGTGGAAGTACTGGGCCGCCGTGGAGGGGTAGGCCACGCGGAGGTTGTCCTCGGCGGAGAGCTGGAGGAACCGCTCGATGCGCGCCGACGAGTGCTCCGGACCGCTGCCCTCGTAGCCGTGCGGCAGGAGGAGCGCGAGGCGCGAGCGCTCGCCCCACTTGGCCCGGCCGGAGCTGATGAACTGGTCGATCATGATCTGGGCGCCGTTGGCGAAGTCCCCGTACTGCGCCTCCCAGAGCACCAGCGCGTCCGGCGCGAGCGTGCTGTAGCCGTACTCGAAGCCGACCGCCGCCGACTCGGACAGCGGGCTGTTGTACATCTCGAAGCTCGCCGTCGCCTTGCTCAGGTTCGCCACCGGGACGTAGGTGCGCCCCGTGTAGGGCATCCACGACTGGTCGCTGCCGGCGTCGTGCAGGTCGAGGTGGCGCTGGCTGAAGGTCCCGCGGCCGGTGTCCTGGCCGGTCAGGCGGATCGGGACGCCGTCCACGAGGAGCGAGGCGAACGCGAGCGACTCGGCGTGGGCCCAGAGGATGCCGCCCTCGTCGCCCATGGCCGCCCGCCGGCGCTCGAGCTGCGGCGCGAGCTTGGGGTGGATCGTGAACCCCTCCGGCACCCGCAGCAGCTCCTCGTTGAGGCCGCGGAGGATGTCGGCGGACACCGCCGTCTTGACGTCGCTCACGACCGCGCTCTGCGGCGAGGCGTGGCCGTGGTCGTCCGGCGGCCGCTGGCCGTCGCCGTCACCCGCGGTCTGCTCGATCAGCCGCGTCAGCGACGAGCGCGCCTCGGCCAGGCGCCCGGTGACCTCGGCCTCCATCTTCGCCACGCGGTCGGCGTTCACGACGGCCTCGCCGATGAGCTTCTGCGCGTAGATCTCGTACGCCCGCGGGTGCTGCTTGATCGTCGCCGACATCACCGGCTGCGTGTAGGCGGGCTCGTCCGCCTCGTTGTGGCCGTGGCGGCGGTAGCCGATCAGGTCGATCAGCACGTCGCGGTGGAACTTGTTGCGGAACGCGACCGCGAGGCGCACGGCCTCGAGGCAGGCCTCAACGTCGTCGGCGTTCACGTGGATGATCGGGATGTCGAAGCCCTTCGCCAGGTCGCTCGCGTAGTAGGTCGAGCGGCTGTCCTGCGGGTCGGTCGTGAACCCGATCTGGTTGTTGGCGATGATGTGGAGCGTGCCGCCGGTCGAGTAGCCGGCGAGGCCGTTCAGGTTGAGCGTCTCCGCGACGACGCCCTGGCCCGGGAAGGCGGCGTCGCCGTGGACCAGCACCGCGACGGCGCGGTTCGGGTCGACCAGGGCCTCGCGCGACTTGCGGACGGTCTGGCGCGCGCGGGTGCCGCCCTCGACCACGGCGTTCACCTGCTCGAGGTGGCTGGGGTTGGCCGCCAGCGTCACGGCGATGGGCCGGCCCGAGGTGGTGACGTAGGTGCCCTCGGCGCCGAGGTGGTACTTGACGTCCCCGGCCGTCTCGAGCGCCTCCTCCTCGGCGTCGGGATCGACGTCGGCGTGGCCCTCGAACTCGGCCAGGATCGACTCGACCGGCCGCCCGACGATGTTCGTGATCACGTTCAGGCGCCCGCGGTGGGCCATGCCGATCACGATCTCGCCGGCGCCTGCCTCCGAGCAGAGCTCGATCGTGTGGTCGAGCATCGGCACGAGCGTGTCCACGCCCTCGATCGAGAACGTCTTCTGGCCGACGTACGCGCGCTGGAGGAACCGCTCGAAGTGGTCCACCGCGACGAGCCGCTCGAGCAGCCGGATGCGCTCCTCCTCGGGCAGGCGCTCCTTCGCGGCGCCGCCCTCGATCGCGCGCCGCAGCCACAGCCGCTGCTCGTGGCTCGAGATGTGCTCGACCTGGTAGGCGATCGTGCCGCAGTACGTCTCGCGCAGGCGCGGGAACGAGTCGGCGAAGGTGGCGCCCGGCACGTAGAGGCGCAGCAGGTCGGACGGGACCTTGCCCATGAGCGACGGGGTCAGCGCGAGCGTCTCGGGCTCGAGGCCGGGGTCGCCGGGCGGCGGGAAGCCGAGCGGGTCGAGCTGCGCGGCGAGGTGGCCGTTGATGCGCAGCGCCTTGACGAGCGCGACGGAGGTGGCGACGGCCTGCAGGAGCTCGCGGTCCGGCTCGGCCGCGACCGGGGCGGGTGCTGGTGGGGCGGCCGGCCTCGGCGCCTCCGGTGCGGGAGCGGGCCTGGCAGGAGCGGCGGCCGGCGCGGCGAGCTCGGGCAGCCGGACGCCGAGGCTCTCCGCCACCTCCTCGTAGAAGCCGTCGTCGCCCCGCAGGAGCATGTCGATCTGGCGGAGGAACGCCCCCGACTCGGCCCCCTGGATGACCCGGTGGTCGTACGTCGAGGTGACCGTCATCACCTTGTCGATGCCGAGTGTCTTGCTGTCCGCCCGCTCGAAGCCGACCGGCACCGCGATCGCGCCGGTGGCGACGATGGTCCCCTGGCCGGCCATGAGCCGCGGCACCGACGCCACGGTCCCGAACCCGCCTGGGTTGGTGAGCGTGACGCTCGCCCCGCGCAGCTGGTCCGGCTTGATGTCGCCGGCGCGCGTGCGCTTCACGAGGTCGTCGTAGGCCTCGACGAACCCGCGGAAGCCGAGCGTCTCGGCGGCGCGGACCACCGGGACCAGCAGCGAGCGGCTGCCGTCGCGCCGCTCCACGTCCACCGCCAACCCGATGTTCACGGTGTCGCGCGCGATGCGTTGCGGCTTGCCGTCGACCTCCCCGTAGCCGGTGGTCATCACCGGGAAGGCCTGGACCGACCGGACGATCGCCCAGGCGATGAGGTGCGTGTAGGAGAGCTTCAGCCCGATGCCTGCGTCGGCGAGGGCGGCGTTGAGGGCCGCGCGGCGGGCGTCGAGCGCGGCGACGTTCAGCGTGCGGATGGTGGTGGCCGTCGGGACCGAACGGCTCTCGTTCATGTAGCCGGCGAGCGCCGCTGCAGGGCCGCGGAGCGGAACGAGCTCCTCGCCGGCCGCCACGGGGGCCGCCGCCGCGGCGCCGGCCGGCGGGGCCGCCGTGGCGCCGTTCCCGCTCAGGGCCGCCTCGACGTCGGTGCGCTCGATCCGACCGCGAGGGCCGGTGCCGCGCACAGAGGCGAGGTCCACGCCCTGCTCGGCCGCGAGCCTGCGGGCGAGCGGGGAGACCAAACCGCCGCCCTCCGCCGCACGCGGGCGCTCGGGTGCCTCGGCCGGTACTGCGGCTCGCGGAGCCGGGGCCTCGGCGGGGGCCTTGGGCGCCGGGGCCGCCGCCGCGCCGTTCGGCGGTCCCAGCTCGGCCAGGAGCTCCCCGATGCCGAGCGTGTCGCCGGGCTGGGCAACGATCCGCGCCAGCACGCCCTCGGCCGGCGAGGGGATGCGCAGGTCCGCCTTGTCGCTCGTGACCTCGACGATCTCCTCGTCGAGGGCCACCGGGTCGCCCACCTGCTTGAGCCACTCGAGCACCGTGGCCTCGGTCACCGACTCGCCCAGGTCGGGCAGCTTCACCGGCACCACCCCGTCCGCGGGCGCAGCGGCGGCCTCGGCGGCCGGCGCCACGGGCGGCTCCGTCGCCTGATCGGCCGGGGCCGCTGGCGCCTGCTCCTCGACGTCCGGAGCGGGAGCGGCCGGCGCCGGCTCGACCTCCTGACCCGGCGGTGCCAGCTCCGCGAGAACCGCGCCGATCGCGAGCGTGTCGCCGGGCTGGGCCACGATCCGCGCCAGCACGCCTTCGGCCGGCGAGGGGATGCGCAGGTCCGCCTTGTCGCTTGTGACCTCGACGATCTCCTCGTCGAGGGCCACCGGGTCGCCCACCTGCTTGAGCCACTCGAGCACCGTGGCCTCGGTCACCGACTCGCCCAGGTCGGGCAGCGTCACCTCGATGAGTTGAGACTCGGTCGTCGCCACGGTGCGTTCCGCGCGCCCGTCGGCCCCGGGGCGCGCCGCCCATAGGGTACCTCGTGATGGCCGGACGCCGTCGCTCGGGCTGGGCGGCGCGGTCTCCCGCCGGTCAGGATTGCCCCGATGCGCTTCCGCGAGCTCGTCGACGCCTCCCGTGCCGTGGCGGCCACCGGCGCCCGCGGCGGCAAGGTCGCCGTGCTCGCGGAGTTCCTGCGGCGGCTCGCCCCCGATGAGGTGGCTCCCGCGATCGGCATGCTCCTCGGGGAGCCGCGCCAGGGTCAGCTCGGGGTCGGCTGGGCCTCGCTCGCAGGGCTCCCCGGCCCGGCGGACACGGCCTCGCTCTCGGTCGCCGACGTGGACCGCGCGCTCTCGGCCATGGCCGCCTGCTCCGGGCCCGGCTCGCGGGGCGAGCGCCTCGGCCTGCTCGCCGACCTCTTCGCCCGCGCCGACGCCGACGAGCAGGCGCACCTCGGCGCGCTGATCGGGGGCGAGGTCCGCCAGGGCGCGCTGGCCGGGGTGATGGGCGATGCCGTCGCGCGCGCGGCCGGCGTCGAGCCGGGGGCCTTCCGGCGGGCGCTCATGCTGCGGGGCGACCTCGGGGCCGTCGCCGAGCTCGCCCTGGCCGACGGCGCCGCCGGCCTCGCCGAGGTGGGCCTCGAGGTCGGCCGGCCCGTGCTGCCCATGCTCGCGGGCACGGCCGAGGACGTCGGAGCGGCGCTCGCGCGCACGGGACCGGCTGGCGTCGAGTGG
>DATFWK010000025.1:0-9114 GCA_035259345.1 Miltoncostaeaceae bacterium
GAACCGGAGCACGTTGGGCTCGGGCCTGTAGCTCGCGTCGGCGAACAGGGCGCGCGGCGGGTGCTTGAACTCGACGACGGCCTCCTGGACGGTGGCCGCAAGGGCCTTGCCGGCGCGGATCGAGAACGGCACCCCGGCCCACCGCCAGGAGTCGATCTCCATGGCGAGGGCCACGAAGGTCTCGGTGTCCGAGTGCGACGTCACGCCCGGCTCGTCGCGGTAGCCCTCGTACTGGCCACGCACCAGCTGCGCGGGGTCGAGCGGATGCATGGCCTTCATCACCTTCACCGTCTCGTCGCGCAGGGCGTCGGCGTCCTCGCTGATCGGGGGCTCCATCGCGAGCAGCGAGACCGTGTGGAGCAGGTGGTTCTGCACGACGTCCCGCAGCGTCCCGACACGATCGTAGAAGCTCCCGCGGCCCTCCACGCCGAACGACTCGGCCATCGTGACTTGCACCGAGCGGATGTAGTGACGGTTCCAGACCGGCTCGAGCATCGAGTTGGCGAACCGGAAGACCATCAGGTTCTGCACCGGCTCCTTGCCCAGGAAGTGGTCGATGCGGAAGATGGCCGACTCGGGGAAGCGCTGGCGCAGGATCGCGTTGAGCTGACGCGCGGAGGCGAGGTCGCGACCGAACGGCTTCTCGAGCACCACGCGCCCGGTGGCGTTGAGGCCGACCGCGGCGATGCCCTCGACGACGACCTCGAACAGCGACGGAGGGATGGCCAGGTAGACGACCGGCAGGTGCGCGCCGCCGAGGGCATCCTTGATGCGCGCGTACAGGGCCGGGTCCGAGTAGTCGCCCCTGACGTAGCGCAGGAGCGCGGCGAACCCGCCCCACGCCTCGTCGTCGGGGCGGATGCCCTGCTCCGCGAGCGCCGAGCGCGCGTGGCTGCGCAGGTCCTCGTCGTCCCAGTCGCTGAGCGCCACGCCGATCACCGGCACGGTGAGCCGGCCGCGCTCGTGGATCGCCCACAGCGCCGAGAAGAGCTTCTTGCGGGCGAGGTCGCCGCTGATGCCGAACAGGACCAGCGCGTCGGCGCGGTGGCCGACGGCCATCAGTTGACCGGCTCGATGTGGCCGCCAAACTGCTTGCGCATCGCCGAGAGCAGCCGGTTCGCGAAGTCGGCCTCGCCGCGCGAGGCGAAGCGCTCGAACAGGGCGGCGGTGAGGACGTGCGCGGGCACGCCTTCCTCGATCGCCGCGGCCACCGTCCAGCGGCCCTCGCCGGAGTCCGAGACCCGGCCGGTGAACCCCGCGAGCGCCGGGTCCTCGAGCAGGCTGATCGCGACCAGGTCGAGCAGCCAGGACGAGATCACGCTGCCGCGCCGCCAGACCTCGGCGATCTCGGTCGTGTCCAGGTCGTAGCGGTAGAACTCGGGGTGGGCGAGGGGGGCGGTCTCGGCGTCGTGCGCCCGCTCGGTGGACCCGATGTTCGCCTTGTGCAGCACCTCGAGGCCCTCGGCGTAGGCGGCCATGATGCCGTACTCGATCCCGTTGTGGACCATCTTCACGAAGTGCCCGGCGCCGTTGGGGCCGCAGTGCAGGTAGCCCTGCTCGCTGGGCTTGACCCGCCCGCGGCGGCCCGGGGTGCGCGGCGCGGACGCGACCCCGGGGGCGAGCGCCCGGAAGATCGGGTCGAGCCGCCGCACGACCCGGGTCTCGCCGCCGATCATCATGCAGTAGCCGCGCTTGAGCCCGAAGACGCCGCCGCTCGTCCCGACGTCGACGAAGTGGAGCCCGCGCTCCGCGAGCGCCGCGGCACGGGCGATGTCGTCCCTGTAGTACGAGTTGCCGCCGTCGATCACGATGTCGCCGCGCTCGAGGTGCTCCGCGAGGTCGTCGATCACGGCCCCGGTCACGCCGGCCGGCACCATCACCCAGGCCGCCCTCGGCGGCTTGAGCTTTCGCGCGAAGTCCTGCATGGAGCGGGCGCCCGTGGCGCCCTCCCGCGCCATCGCCCGCACGACCTTCTGGTCACGGTCGTAGACGACGCATTCATGGCGCGCGCGCATGAGCCGCCGGACGATGTTCGCGCCCATCCGGCCGAGTCCGACCATTCCGAGCTGCATGCGGCCTCCTTCAGTGGCGGGCGGCCCGCCGGCCGGCCCGGTAGCGGCGGATCAACGCGTTGGTGGAGCTGTCGTGGCCGAGCTCGGGCTCCTCGCCGGCGACGAGCTCGGGGATGATGCGCTTCGCGAGCACCTTGCCCAGCTCGACCCCCCACTGGTCGAACGAGTTGATGCTCCAGATCGTGCCCATCGTGAACACGCGGTGCTCGTAGAGGGCGACCAGCTGGCCGAGCGTCGCGGGCGACAGGCGGCTGGTGAGGATCGTGTTGGTCGGGCGGTTGCCGGGGAACGTGCGGTGGGGGACCAGGTCCGGCGCGACGCCCTCCGCGGCGACCTCCTCGGCCGTCTTGCCGAACGCGAGGGCCTCGGACTGCGCCAGGAAGTTCGCCATCAGGAGGTCGTGGTGGTCGCCGACCGCGTGGCTCGGCTCGATCGTCCCGATGAAGTCGCAGGGGACGAGGCGCGTGCCCTGGTGGATGAGCTGGAAGTAGGCGTGCTGCCCGTTCGTGCCGGCGGTGCCCCAGACGATCGGGCCGGTGTCGGCCTCGGCGGGCCGCCCGGACAGCTCCACGGACTTGCCGTTGCTCTCCATGTCGAGCTGCTGGAGGTAGGCGGGCAGCCGTGCCAGGTGCTCGCTGTAGGGGACCACGGCCTGCGTCGCCGCGCCGAGAAAGTCGCCGTTCCAGACGCCGATCAGGCCGAGCAGCGCGGGCAGGTTGCGCTCGAGCGGCGCCGTGCGGAAGTGCTCGTCGATCAGGTGGAACCCGGCGAGCATCTCGCGGAAGTGCTCGGGGCCGATCGCGATCATCAGCGACAGCCCGATGGCCGAGGGGAAGCTGTAGCGCCCCCCGACCCAGTCCCAGAACTCGAACATGTTCGCCGTGTCGATGCCGAAGCGCGCGACCTCCTCGGCGTTCGTGGAGACCGCGACGAAGTGGCGGGCGACGGCCGCCTCGTCGCCGAGAGCGGCGACTGCCCACTCGCGGGCGCTGCGCGCGTTGGTCAGCGTCTCGAGCGTGGTGAAGGTCTTCGACGCGACGATGACGAGCGTCTCGGCGGGGTCGAGGTCGTGGGTGGCCTCCCAGATGTCCGTCCCGTCCACGTTCGAGACGAAGCGGAACGTGCGCGTGCGGTCCGAGAAGTCCCGCAGGGCCTCGTAGGCCATCGCCGGCCCGAGGTCCGATCCGCCGATGCCGATGTTGATGACGTTGCGGATCGGCCGGCCGGTGTGCCCGCGCCACTCCCCTGAGCGAACGCGGTCGGCGAAGGCGGACATCCGGTCGAGCACCTCGTGGACGTCCTCGACGACGTTCCGCCCGTCGACCTCGATGACCTCGTCCCGGGGCGCCCGCAGCGCGACGTGGAGCACCGGCCGGTGCTCGGTGACGTTGATCCGATCGCCCCGGAACATCGCGTCCGTGCGCTCGCGCAGGCCGGCGCGCTCCGCGAGCGCGATCAAGAGCCGGATGGTCTCGGCCATGACGCGGTTCTTGGAGTAGTCGAGCACCAGGTCGCCGGCCTCGGCGACCATCGCCTCGCCCCGGCCTGGTTCGTCGGCGAAGAGGTCGCGCAGGTGCCGCCGCCCGATCGCGTCGCGGTGGGCGCGGAGCGCCGCCCACTCCGGGCTCTGGGTGATCGGCAGGGCCCCGGCGCTGGTCGATGCCATGGACGTCTCCCCGGTCGGTCGCGGACGCGTGCTCCGCGCGGTGCATACACCATCGCGGCCCCGGGGGCCACGGGCCGCCGCTCAGGCCGCTCCCGCCACCTCCTCGAGCCGGCGCGTGAGGAACGCGCGCTCGGCCGCGGTCGGCGCAAGGGCGCGTGCGCGGCGGTAGCCGTCGGCCGCCTCGCCGGGCCGGCCGGCCCGGCGCAGCAGGTCGGCCCGCGCGGCGTGCAGCAGGTAGTAGCCGTCCAGGTCGGCGGCGAGCCCGTCGACGATGCAGAGGCCGGCCTCGGGCCCGTGGACCTCCGCGACGGCGACCGCCCGGTTGAGGACGATCACGGGCGAGGGCGCGATCGCGGCCAGGCGGCCATAGAGCGCGGCGATCTCCCGCCAGTCCGTGTCCTCCGGGCGCGCGGCCTCGGCGTGGCAGGCGGCGATCGCCGCCTGCAGCTGGTACGGGCCGGGCTGCCGCAGGGCGAGGGCGCGGTCGAGCGCCGAGCGGCCGGCGGCGATCCGCTCGCGGTCCCAGCGGGAGCGGTCCTGGTCGGCGAGCAGCACCAGGTCGCCGGACGCGTCCGTGCGGGCGAGGCGGCGGGCGTCGTGCAGCAGCATCAGGGCGACCAAGCCGTGGGCCTCGGCCTCGTCGGGCATGAGCCGGACGAGGAGGCGCCCGAGTCGGATGGCCTCCGACGACAGCGGGTCGGCCGGGACGAGGCGGGACCAGCCCTCGTTGAAGATGAGGTAGATCACGGCCAGGACGGCGTCGAGCCGCTCCGGCAGGGACGCCTCGGCCGGCACCCGCACCGGGATGCCCGCGTCGCGGACCTTGCGCTTGGCGCGCACGAGTCGCTGGGCCATCGTGGCCTCGCTCACCAGGAACGCGCGGGCGATCTCGTCGGTCTGGAGCCCGCCCACCAGGCGCAGCGTGAGCGCCACGCGGCCCTCCGCAGAGAGGGCCGGGTGGCAGCAGGTGAAGATCAGGGCCAGGCGCTCGTCCGGGATGGTCACGTCGCCGTCCTCCTCGTCGGGGACCGGGCCGAGGGCCGCGAGCCGGCCGAGCGCGTCGACCGCCCGGGCGTGGACGCGCTCGCGGCGGATGCGGTCGATGGCGCTGTTTCGGGCCGCGGTGAGGATCCACGCGCGCGGGTTCCGCGGCGAGCCGTCGCGGGGCCAGCGCTCGAGCGCGGTCGCGAACGCCTCCTGCACGGCGTCCTCGGCGCGGTCGAGGTCGCCGGTGGCGCGGGCGATGACCGCCACCGCCCGCGCCCACTCGGCGCGGAAGAGCTCCTCGACGATCCCGCCCCTCCCTACTGGTCGAAGGTCATGACCGGGCGCACCTCGATGGTCCCGAAGGGAGCACCCGGGCAGCGCGCCGCCCAGTCGAGCGCCTCGTCGAGCGAGGGCACCTCCATGAGGTAGTAGCCGCCGAGCTGCTCCTTGGTCTCGGCGAACGGGCCGTCCGTGGTCAGGGTCTTGCCGTCCCGCACGCGCACGCTGGTGGCGCTCGCCGTCGGCTGGAGGGCGTCGCCGGCCACGAGCACGCCGGCCTTCTCCATGTTCTCCGTGTAGTCGAACCAGGACTTGAGGACGGCCTGCTGCTGGTCCTCCGGCATGTCGCCGAAGCCGCCCTCCTGCCCGTAGATGAGCATCATGTACTTCATCGGGCACCTCCCGTAAGTGTCGGTTCCGACACTACGACGAACGGCGCCCGGGGAAATCGACCGGGGGGCGGCCCCGGCGGCGCGATCAGGGGTAGAGCCGGTAGAACCGGTAGAAGTCGTTCTCGATCGGGAGCACCTCGAAGTCGCTGAAGCCGGCGGCCGCCGCGTAGTCGCGGAGCGTGGTGGCCCGCATGACCGTGCCGGTGCCGGCGGGGTCCTCACCGACCATTCCGACGGGCAGGCAGTGGAGGATGCTGAACCCGTAGTAGAGGCGCTCGACGTCGTCGGCCGGCGGGTCGAAGGCGTCCGCCACGCGCTCGTCGCAGACGATCATCGACCCGCCCGGGGCGAGCAGCCCGCGCGCGGCGCGCAGCACGTCAACCGGCCGCGACATGTCGTGGAGCGCCTCGAACACGGTCACGAGGTCGTACCGGCCGGCGAGGCCCGGGTCGGCGGCGTCCGCCTCGTGGAACGCGACGCGGTCCTCGATGCCGCTGCCGGGAAGGAGCCTGCGCGCCCGTGCGATCGAGGCGTGGTCGAGGTCGAGGCCGTCGACGTGCACCTTCGGGTACGCCCACGCGATCGCCATGGCCGAGTGGCCGTGGCCGCAGGCGAGGTCCGCGACGCGCGCCGGGGGATCGCCGAGCAGCCGCTCGTGGACGTCCGACACCGCGGGAAGCCACTCGGTGCCGACCGAGGCCCGGAAGATCGGCCCGGTGAAGGCCGCCTGGCCGGCGTGGAGGTCCTCGCCGTAGTCCGCGTAGGGCACGCCGCCGCCCTGCCGGTACGCGCGGAGCAGCGCGTCGAGCGGGCGCAGGCACGCCACGACGAGCCGCGCCATCGGGGTCATGTCGTAGAGGCTCCCCGGGTCGGCGAGCACCTCGGCGTGCCCCGCCGGCAGGTGGAAGCGCCGCTCCGAGGGCGCCGCAGCGGCGTCGTCGACCTCGAGGATGCCGACGGCGGCCTGCTGCTCCAGCCACTCGCGGGCGTAGCGCTCGGCGACGCCGGCCTCCCGGGCGAGCTCGACCGAGGTGAGTGGCTCCGCCGCAAGGGCCCGGTAGAGCCCGAGCCGCTCGCCCAGGTAGACGCCGGCAAGCTCGAAGGTGCCGAGCGCGTTCTGGAACAGCCGCTCCACGAGCGCGTCCCGCACCAGGGCATCGGTGACGTGGGCCATCGGGCACCTCCGATTACGTGGTGGCTTATTCCGCCGTTCGCCGGAGCGTATATCGACACCCTGCTGGGGTGAAGCGGCCCAGGCGACTACAGTTCGATGGGCCCGACGACCCGAGGAGCCCGCACAATGGCTGTGGCGCGTACCACCGACATCGGCCGCATCGAGGAGATCCTGGGTGAGCAGGCCGACGACCTCCTCACCCACGAGTGCAGGACGATCTCGAGGGAGCGGCTGCACCTGCCCGGGCCGGACTTCGTCGAGCGGATCCTCATCGACTCGGATCGCCGGCCGCGCGTGCTCCGCGCGCTCGAGACCATGCTTGGCACCGGGCGCCTGGCGGGAACCGGCTACATGTCGATCCTGCCCGTGGACCAGGGCATCGAGCACTCCGCCGGGGCGTCGTTCTCCAAGAACCCGGACTACTTCGACCCGATCCGCATCGTCGAGCTGGCCATCGAGGGGGGCTGCAACGCGGTCGCCACCACGCTCGGCGGGCTCGGCCTGGCCTCCCGCCGCTACGCGCACCGGATCCCGTTCCTGCTCAAGCTCAACCACAACGAGTTCCTGAGCTACCCGAACACGTACGACCAGACGATGTTCGCCTCGGTGCAGCAGGCGTTCGAGATGGGCTGCCTCGCCGTCGGCGCGACGATCTACTTCGGCTCGGAGGAGTCCCGTCGGCAGATCGTCGAGGTCTCCCACGCCTTCGAGGCCGCCCACGGGCTCGGCATGGCCACCGTGCTCTGGTGCTACACGCGGAACGCCGCCTTCAACAAGACCAAGGAGGGCGGCCCGGACTACCACGTCGCCGCGGACCTCACGGGCCAGGCGAACCACCTCGGGGTGACGATCGAGGCGGACATCATCAAGCAGAAGGCGCCGGAGACGGCGGCGCCGGGCTTCAAGGACCTGGGCTTCGGCCGCTACGACGAGCTCATGTACAGCGAGCTGATGAGCCCGCACCCGATCGACATGACCCGCTGGCAGGTCGCCAACTGCTACATGGGCCGCGCTCCGCTCATCAACTCCGGCGGGGCCTCGGGGGCCACGGACCTCCACGACGCGGTGCGCACGGCGGTCGTCAACAAGCGGGCCGGCGGCGCCGGGCTCATCTCCGGCCGCAAGGCCTTCCAGCGCCCGATGCGCGAGGGCGTGGAGCTCCTGAACGCGATCCAGGACGTGTACCTCTGCGAGGAGGTCACGATCGCGTAGCGGCCGCCGCCCCGGGCCGCGATGAGCTATCTGCTCGTCGCGGCGGTGATGATCGGGTGGGGGCTCGTGCCCCTCCCGCTCCCGCCCGGGTGGATCGTGCTGGCCTACATGCGGGCCGAGCTCGACCTCTCGACCCCGTGGGTGGTCGTCGTCGGGGCGCTCGGGGTGGGGGTGGGCCGGGCGCTGCTCGCCCTGATCGGGCGGGTGGTCGAGGAGCGGGCGCTGGTCGGCGCCTCGCGGGAGAACGTCGACTACCTCGCGGAGCGCATCCACAGCCCGGAGGCCAGGGTCTATGCCGCGCTGATCGCGGGCTTCGGCCCCGCGGCGCTGAGCGCCGCGGCCGGCCTCCTGCGCCTCTCGCCGCTCGTGGTCGGCGCCGGGGCCGCCCTGGGCCGCCTCGTGGCCTACGCCATCTGGCTCCCCACGGCCGGGCGGGCCGCGGTCGAGCTGGAGCACCGCCTGCGGAACGCCGTCGGGCCGGTGACGGCGGCGATCGCGATCGTCCTGCTGATCGCCTTCTTCTACCTGCTGCTCTACATCGACTGGCGCCTCCTGCTCGAGCAGCGGCGCCTCAGGATCCGGCGCCCGCGGCGGCGGTCCGGCCGGCCCAAGGGCGGGGAGGGCGGGTCCCCCGGACTGTGAGAAACCTCACCGTGTGAGATGCGTCACGGCTTGGCGGCGGCCTCCTGGGGGACCATGACGGCATGGGTCGGGCGGCCGAGGCGATCGCGCAGTCCATGGGAGCCGTCCGGGAGCGGACGCTCGACCTGTTCGCGCCGCTCGACCACGAGCGCCTGCACCGCTCGCCGGATCCCATCATGAGCCCGCCGGTCTGGGACCTCGGCCACATCGCCGCCTACGAGGAGCTGTGGCTGGTCGAGCGGCTCGGGGGCCGGCCGTCGCTCTACCCCGAGCTCCAGGGCGCCTACGACGCGTTCGAGACCCCGCGCGCCGAGCGTGGCGACGTCGAGCTCCTCGACGCGGCGGGGGCGCTCGACTACCTCGCCCGGGTCCGGGAGCGCTCGCTCGCGTCCCTGGCCGCGGCGGACCTGGGCCCGGACGGGCCGGAGCTGGTCGCTGGCGGCTTCGTCTTCGAGATGGTGCTGGCGCACGAGGCGCAGCACACCGAGACCGTGCTCCAGAGCCTCCAGATGATGCCCTCCGGGGCGTACCGTCCCGCGGCCCGGCGCGAGGTGCCCGAGGCCGTGGCCTGCCCGAAGGCGCGGATCGAGGTCCCGGGCGGTGAGTTCTGGATGGGCGCGGGCCCGGACCGGTTCGCCTACGACTGCGAGCGCCCGCGCCACCGGCGGTCGCTTCGCCCGTTCGCCGTCG
>DATFWK010000026.1:0-14106 GCA_035259345.1 Miltoncostaeaceae bacterium
CCGCCCCACCTCGCGGTGGTAGGCGGCCTCCTCGGGCCCGAGCTCCATCATGTCCGCGAGGATCGCGACCTTGCGCCCCTCCCGCGCGCCCAGGTCCGCGAGCGCGGCCTCCATCGCGATCGGGTTCGCGTTGTAGCAGTCCTCGATCAGCGTGCCGCCTCCGGCCAACAGCCGCTCGGCCCCGCGCATCGGCGACAGCTCCACCTCGACGCGCGTGCCGGGCTCGATCTCGACCCCGAGCGCGCGGCAGCAGGCGAACGCCGCGGCGGCGTTCCGCAGCTGCCACGGAAGGGTAAGGTTCAGGTCGAGGTCGATATCGGGGCGGTCGCCGAACTGGAAGACCCTCACCTCGGAGTCGAGGGTCTGGACGTACGGGGCGAGCAGCGGCTCACCGGCGGGGACGACCGCCGCGCCGCCCGGGCGGAGCCCCTGGAGCAGCTCGGCCTTGGCTGCCGCCACGTTCTCGACGGTCCCGAGCAGCTCGAGGTGGACCGGTCCGATCGCGGTGATGCATCCGACGTCCGGCGGCGCGAGGCGCGTGAGCTCGGCGATCTGCCCAAGCCCGCGCATGCCCATCTCCACAACGGCGACCTCCGTGCCCTCGGCAAGCTCCAGCAGCGAGAGCGGCACGCCGACCTCGGTGTTGCGGTTGCCCGGCGTGCCCTGCGAGCTGACCGCGGCCGCGCCCAGCATGGCGACCAGGATGTCCTTGGTCGTGGTCTTGCCGGTCGCCCCGGTGATGCCGACGACCTGGGCGCCGGAGCGCTCGAGCGCCAGGCGGCCGGCGGCCTGCAGGACCTCGAGCGGGTCGGGCGCGACGACGATCGGCTTCCCGAGGCCGACCACCTCCCCCTCGATCCATCGCCACGCGGACTCGCCGACGACCGCGGCCGCCGCGCCGCGCCGCAGCGCCTCGGGCGCGTACGTGCCGCCGTCCGCTGCCTCGCCGCGGACGCCGACGAAGAGCCCGTCGTCGACCGGCTCCCGGGAGTCCACGAACGCGCCCTCGAACTCGACCGAGGGCGAGCCCATCGGGAGGCGTGCCTCCTTCGCAACCCTCAAGATGTCGTTGACACTGAGCCTCAATGGATCGCCCGGACTTCCCCGAGCGCCGCGAGGGCGACCTCCCGGTCGTCGAACGGGCTCACCACGCCGTCCCGCTCCTGGCCGCGCTCGTGGCCCTTGCCAGCGATCACCACCACGTCCCCGGGCGCCGCCCGCTCCACCGCGAGGCCGATCGCGCGCCGGCGGTCCGCCTCGACGACCAGCTCGGCCGGCCCGTCCGCCGCCCCGGCGAGGACCTCCGCGATGATCGCGTCGGGGTCCTCGGTGCGGGGGTTGTCCGAGGTGACGATCGCGACGTCGGCCAAAGCCCGCGCGATGGCCCCCATCTGGGGGCGCTTGCCCCGGTCGCGGTCGCCGCCGCAGCCGAACACGGCGAGCACCCGCCGCGGGCCGGCCAGCGCCCGCGCCTCGCGCAGGACATTCTCGAGCGAGTCCGGCGTGTGCGCGTAGTCCACCAGCACCTCGAACGGCTGGCCCGCGTCGACGGGCTCGAACCGGCCGGGGACGCCCCGGACCGCGGCGATGCCCCGGGCGACCGCGCCGCGGTCGAGCCCGAGGAGCTCGGCGGCCGCGACCACGCCGGTGACGTTCGCGACGTTGAAGCGCCCGCGCAGGGCGCTCTCGATCTCGAGCGGCCCGCGCGGGGTGCGGACCGTGGCCGCGAACCCCCGCCCCGCGGCGGCGATGCGAACCGGGCGCACCTCGGCCTCGGCCTCGACGGCGAACCCGAGGAGACCAGCCTCCTCGGCGAGCCGCCGGCCGAACGGGTCGTCCAGGTTGGCCGCGCCCGGCGGGTCCGGCCCCTCCCCCTCCGGGCGCATGAAGAGCGCCCGCTTGGCCAGGTAGTACTCGTCGACGTCGGCGTGGTAGTCGAGGTGGTCCCTCGTCAGGTTCGTGAAGATCGCGGCGGCGAAGCGGACCCCCGCGACCCGGCGCTGGGCCAGCGCGTGGGACGAGACCTCCATCGCGCAGGACCGGTCGCCCGCGTCCCGCATGCGCGCGAGGAGGTTCTGCAGGTCGACGCTTTCGGGAGTGGTCCGCGCGAGGGGCTCGACCCGGCCGCCGACGCGGGCCTCGATCGTGCCCAGTAGGCCCGGCCGAAGGCCGGCGGCGTCGAGGACCGCGTGGAGGAGGAAGGCGCTCGTCGTCTTCCCGTTCGTCCCGGTCACCCCGACGACCGCGAGCGCGTCGCTCGGGCGGCCGGCGAGCCCGGCGGCGATGAGGGCGGTCGCAAGGCGGGCGTCGGCGACCAGGACCTGCGGCACCGGCTGGTCGAGCGGGCGCTCCACCACCAGCGCCGCCGCGCCCCTGGCGACGGCGTCGCCCGCGAAGTCATGCCCGTCGAAGCGGGCGCCCGGGAGGCAGGCGAACGCCCACCCCGGCCGCACCTCGTCCGACCGGTAGGCGATGCCCTCGATCTCGGGTGCCGCCCGGCCGCCGTCCGAGCCCTCGGGCCACAGCGTGCGCGCTCCCGGGATGCCCGCGGTGAGCTCCTGGAGCCTCATGCGGGCGCCGATGGTACCAGTTGCGCTGGACGCCCCCGGCCCGCCGGAGGGCCTCAGCCGGGCGGGATCCCGAGCCGGTTGAGCGCGAACTCCGCGATCTGCTGGAAGGCCGGCGCGGCCACCTCGCCACCGGTGTGCGGGCCGCGCACGTCCGGGTCGTCGACCATCACGGAGACCAGGAGGCGCGGCCGCGACGCGGGCACGAAGCCGATGAACGAGGAGCGGTAGCGGTCGACGTACGTCTTGAGCTTGGGATCGACCTTCTGCGCCGTGCCGGTCTTCCCGGCCACCGTGTAGCGGGGGATCTCGGCGTTGACGCCGGTCCCGTCCGGGTTGACGACCTTCTCGAGCATGGCGGTGAGCTGGCTCGCCGTGCGCGGGCTGATGATCCGGTGGCGGGGCGGCTGCGGCTCAGGGCGCCCTCCGGCGCGCGCGATCACGTGGGGGCGGATCAGGAAGCCACCGTTGGCCACCGCGGCGTAGGCCCGCGCGAGCTGGAGCTCCGTGACCGTGATGCCCTGGCCGATCGGGATGTTGTAGGGCGAGGCGCCGGACCAGATCTTCGGCAGCACGCCGGGGCTCTCACCGTCGAAGTCGACGCCGGTGAGCTTCCCGAAGCCGAAGCGCCCGATCCACTTGCGAAGCTGATTGCGCCGCCGGAGCAGGTTCGCGATCTCGACCGTCCCGATGTTGCTGGACTTCTGGAGGATCTCGGTCGCGCTCCATCGCTCCCAGCCGCGCTTGTGCGCCTCGCCCAGCGTGAACTGGTCCGGGGTGCCCTTATAGAGCGTGATCTGAGGCGGCAGCGTGAACTGCTGGTCGGGCTGCACGAGCCCCTCCTGCAGGGCGCCGGCCATCGTCACGATCTTGAACACCGAGCCCGGCTCGAAGTCGTCAGTCACGACCTTCGCCCGGGCGTCGCCCAGGTTGTAGCTCGCGCGGTTGTTGGGGTTCACCCGCGGGACGTTCGCCATCGCGAGGATCGCGCCGTTGCGCGGATCCATCACGATCGCCCAGGCGGACTTGGCCCCGTAGCGCTTGCGGGTCGTCGCCAGGACGTCCTCCACCTGCTGCTGGACGGCCGAGTTGATCGTCAGCTCGACGTCCCGGCCCGGAACCGGGTCGCGGGTGCTCTGGATGCGGACGGTGCGCCCCTGCGCCGCGTCGCGCACCTCGACACGCCGGCCGGGGACGCCCCGCAGCACCGGGTTGAGGCGCCCCTCGATGCCCGAGATGCCGGTCTCCGTGTCGGACTGGACCAGGCCGAGCACCTGTCCGGCGAGCCGGCCCTGGGGGTAGTAGCGCTGCTCGACCTCGTCGTAGCTGACCCCGGCCAGGCCGAGACCGCGGAGGTAGGTCACGCGCTTCGGGTCGACGTCCTTGGCCAGCACGACGTATCCGCCGCCGCCGCGCATGAGCCGCTCGAGGCGCATGCGCTCGGCCAGGTCGCCGCCGAGGGTCGCGGTCAGCTGCGCGGCCACGCGCGCCGGCTCGGCCACGTGGCGCGGGTCCGCCGAGATCGTGTACGCCCGCTGGCCGATGGCGAGGCCGCGCCCGTCGCTCGAGAGGATCGCCCCGCGCGGGGCGGGGAGCTCGACCGCGACGTTGTGCTGCATCTTCGCCTTCTGGGCCAGCTTGGGCGCCTCGACCGTGCTGATCCACGTCGCCCGCACTGCCAGCAGCGCGAAGACGCCGATCGCGCCGGCGGCGAGCAGCTGGACGCTGCCGCGCCTGCCGCCGGCCGGGACGCGCCCGCCGCCCGCGCGGCGGCGGCGGCGGCGATCAGGGCCGCGTGCCGGACGCGTCGAGATAGGTGACCTCGTTGGCCGTCGGGAACCGCATTCCGAGGGTGGTCGCGCGATCGACCACCTCGGTGTCCATGCGCTCCTCGCGGGCCTTCAGCGCGGTGAGCTGCTGCTGGACGCGCGCCTGGCGGCGCGCCACGTCGCCCTGCTGCTTGGTCAGCCGCAGCTCGGCGGCGTTCACCCAGACGATGCCGCCGAGGAGGATCGCGACCACCGGGATCAGCAGCAGCCCGAGGCGCGTGCTGGGACGCCGCCTGCCTCGGGGGCGTGCGAGCGCGGGACGGCGCGGGCGCGCGACGGGAGCGCGGGCGGGCGCCGGTCGCGCGGCGGCGCTCGCCGGCGGTGTCATCCGGCCACCCGCACCAGCGCGCGCAGGCGCGCCGAGTGGGACCGCGGGTTGCGCTCGAGCTCCACCCGCCGCGGCATCACGGCCCGCGGGACGGCGAGCATCGCCTCGGGTGTCGCGCCGCACACGCACGCGGGCAGCTCCGGCGGGCAGACGCAGCCGCGGGCCTTGGCCTGCATGAAGCGCTTCGAGATCCGGTCCTCGAGCGAGTGGAAGGCGATCACCGCCATCCGCCCGCCGGGCTCCAGCAGGTCGAACGCAGCCTGGAGGCCCCGCTCGAGGCTGCCGAGCTCGTCGTTCACCACGATGCGCAGCGCCTGGAAGACGCGCCGGGCCGGGTGCCCGCCGGCGAACAGCGCCGGCGTCGGGATGGCTCCCCGGATCACCTCGACCAGGTCGCAGGTGCTGGTGATGGGCGCCTGCGCCCGGCGGCGCACGATCGCGCGGGCGATCGGCCGCGCGTAGCGCTCCTCGCCGTAGGCGCGGAACCAGCCCGCGAGCTCCTCCTCGGATGCGTCGGCGAGCAGGTCCGCCGCCGTCAGCGGCTGGGTCGGGTCCATGCGCATGTCGAGCGGCGCCTGGCGCGAGTAGGAGAAGCCGCGCTCCGGGCGGTCCACCTGCATCGAGCTGATGCCGAGGTCCATGAGCACGCCGTTCGCGCGCAGGCCCTCCTCGGCCAACTCTGGGAGCGCGTCGGCGAAGTCGGCGCGGATGAACCGCGTGTGGCAGTCGACCCGCTCTGAGAAGGCGACGAAGTACGCCTCGGCGTCCGGGTCGCGGTCGATCGCCACGTACGTGCCCGAGGGCCCGAGCAGCGGCGCCAGGCGGCGGGCGTGGCCGCCCCCGCCGAAGGTGCAGTCGACGATGGTCTCGCCCGGCGCCGGGGCCAGCGTGCCGATGACCTCGTCGACGAGGACCGGCTCGTGCGGCGCGGGACGGTAACTAGCGGGCACGTTCGACAAGACGCTTCGCACGGGCCGACACCCCCTCTCGACGGAGCGCGCTGAAGCGGTCCTCGAGGCGCGCCGGGTTCCACAGCTCCAGGTACTCCCCCACGCCGACAGCCTCCACCTTGCCGTCGAGCCCCGCGTGGTCGCGGAGCTTGGGCGGGACCAGCACGCGCCCCTGGCGGTCCAGCGTCTCCTGATCGAAGGCGCCGGCCAGGATGAAGCGGCGAAGCTCGCGCTGGTCGTCGTCGAGCACGCTCAGGTCACCGAAGGTCCGGTCGATGAAGTCCGGCCACTCGAGCCGCGGGACCACCACGAGGCACTCGTCGAGCCACCGCGCGACCGTCGCGCCCTCCGCGAACGGGTCGCGGAGACGGGCAGGGATCGAGACGCGAAATCGGTTGTCGAGGGTGCACTCATAGGTCCCGCTGAGCATCCTCCGTTGCATGCGGCCCCACAGTACCCCACACCTCCCCACATGACAACACTTTTTCCCCCAATCCATGGGCGATCTTCCCCGCTGGAACGTCGCGCGGCCGCCTGCAACGTCCGCTGCGGAAACGCCGACGCGCACGGCACGTTTCATTGCGGCTTCGTGTCGAACACTTGTTCGGGAGCCGGGGCGTGGCTATCGTCGCCCCCATGAGCTCCCAGATCGCCTGCTCGAGCGCCGCCCCGCTCCCCGCGCGGCCACGTCCCGCGCTGTCCCTCGTTCCCCCACCCGCGCCGCTCGCGCGCCCGGCACGGCAGCGTCCGGCACCCTGCCGGATCCTCGCCGCCGCCGCGCTCGGCGCGGCCTCGGGCTTCCTGCTCGCCGGCATCGCCGAGCTGCCCCTCGGCGCCGGCGGCGGCCTCGTCCGCGCCGGCGGCCTTATGCTCGCGGTCGCGGCGGTGGCGCTCGCGCGGTCCCGCGCGCTGGTGCGCCGAGCCGAGCGGCGCGCCGGCCCCGCCCCGGCGGGGCGGTGAGCGAGCGCCTCGCGGTCCTCGGGGACGTCCACTGCAACGCGCCGGCGCTCGAGGCCGTGCTCGCCGCGGTCGCCGCCGCGGGGATCCAGAACGGCCTCTGCACCGGCGACCTCGTGCTGCGGGGCCTGGAGCCCGAGGCCTGCGTCGCGCGCCTGGCGTCCCTGGGGTGGCCGGCCGTGCAGGGCAACACGGACCGGAAGGTCGCCGAGCGGCCGGCGGGGAACCGGGCGGGCAAGGGGCCGCCGCGGCCGGGCTCGCGCTCGTGGACGCGCCTACGCCTCTCCGAGGCGAGCGTCCGCTACCTGGCCGGCCTCCCTCCGAGCCTGCGCCTGCGCCTCGGCCGCTGGCGGGTGCTGCTGACCCACGGACGCCCCGACGACCCCACCGCCGTCCTGGCCGACCTCGACACCCCGGCTGCCGAGCTCGAGCGGCTGGCGTCGGAGCTCGACGCCGACTGCGTGGTCTTCGGCCACACCCACCGCCCGATGCTGCGCAGCGCGGGTGGCTGCCTCTTCCTGAACCCCGGCAGCGTCGGCGAGGGGACCTGGGACGCGCCGTACCCGCGCTGGGCCTGGCTGCTCGCCGCCGACGACGGCCTCTCGGCGGGGATCGAGCGGGTCGAGGCGCCCCTCGCCCCGCCGCGAGCTACGTGAAGAAGGTCCGGTAGAGCAGGAAGAGGTTGAGCGCGACGATCACGACGGTCAGCGCGACGGCCGCGACGTTGGTCGCCCTCCGGTTCACCAGGCCGCCCATCAGCGCCCGGTCGCGGCAGAAGATCACGAGGGGGATCAGCGCGAACGGGATGCCGAACGAGAGCGCGACCTGGCTCAGGACGAGGGCCGTCGACGGGTTCACCCCGATGGCCAGCACGATGAGCGCGGGCGCCATCGTGATCGCGCGCCGGAGGAACACCGGGATCCGGCGCTGGATGAACCCCTGCATCACGACCTGGCCGGCCATCGTTCCGACGGTCGAGGAGGACAGGCCCGACGCGAGCAGGGCGACGCCGAAGATCACGTTGGCGTGCGATCCGAGCGCGGCGCCCAGCGCGTCGTAGAGCTCCTGGTTGATGTCGCTGAGCCCCGGGATGCCGGCGTGCCAGAACGTCGCCGCCGCGATGATCAGCATCGACATGTTGATCAGGCCGGCGATGCCCATCGCGATCACGACGTCCACCACCTCGAAGCGGTAGATCTTCCGCTTCTCCGCCTCGGTCACGCCGATCACGCGCCGCTGGGTCAGCGCCGAGTGGAGGTAGATCACGTGCGGCATCACGGTCGCGCCGAGGATGCCGCAGGCGAGCAGCACGCTCTCCGTCCCGCTGAAGCCGGGGACGAGGAGGCCGTGGAGGACGTCCTTACCCGACGGCTCCGCAAGGAAGAGCTGGAAGGCGAAGGCCGCGACGATCACGCCCACGAAGCAGGTGATGACGATCTCGAGCGGGCGGGCCCCGCGTCGCTGCAGCGCCAGGATGCCGAAGGAGATGACCGCGGTGATGAGCCCCGCGATGAACAGCGGGATGCCGAACAGGAGATGCATGCCGAGTGCCGCCCCAACGAACTCGGCGAGGTCGGTCGCCATCGCGATCAGCTCCGCCTGGACCCAGAGCCCGCGCGACACGGGCTTCGAGAAGCGCTCCCGGCAGACCTCCGGCAGGTTGCGCCCCGTCGCGATGCCGAGCTTGGCCGACATCGACTGGATCAACATGCCCATGAGGTTGGCGACCAGGATCACCCACAGCAGCAGGTAGCCGAACTTGCTGCCGGCGGCGATGTTGGTCGCGAAGTTCCCGGGGTCGATGTAGGCGACCGCCGCGATGAACGCCGGCCCCAGGAACGGCAGGACCGCGAGCACCCCCTTGCGCTGGCCGCGGAGCGAGCGCTCCGCTGCACGAACGACCGAAGCCTCACCCGGGAGGGCGCCCGCGATCCCGTCGTCGATGCGCGACGCCTCGTCGTCGCGCCTTCTGAGCATGATTCGCTGCATTTAGCCATAGCTTACAAGCAGATTCAGCGGAGTCCAGAAACGCTGCTCCCATGCGCTTTTCACACGGAGCGACCGCCGTTCGAGGACGGCGCGAGAACCGGCTCACGCCGTCACGGCCCGACGGCCCAGTCCGGGAGCGGCACGAGCGGCGGCGGATCCGGCCTGGGCCGTGGGCGGCGCGGCCGGGCCGGCCGGGGCGCACGGGGGCGGGACGGGCGTGGTGGGTGCAGCTCGACCAGCGGCCGACCGATGAGCCGGACGATGGCCGGGACCGGCCGGACCGGCGCACGGGCGCCGAGCGAGTGCGGCCGGACGACGGCCAGCGCGACCACGATCGCGGCGATCGCGGCGACGAGGCCCAGGTACTCGAGCGAGACGGACCCCTCGGCGCGCCTCATCCGACCACCGCTCCGACCTGGCCCGCCAGCTCGATCACGAGCACGCCCAGTACGAGGAGCATCGCCCCCGGCACCATCACGAGCGCGACCACCAGCTGGACGCGTGGCGTCGCCTGCGCAGCCCGGTCGCGGGCGAGCTGGCGCCGCGCCGCCCGAAGGAGCTCCGCCTGCCGCGCGAGCACTCCGGCGATGGGCGCTCCGAGCTCCTCGGCCTGGATGAGGGTCGCGACGGCCTGGGTCAGCTCCGGCGACCCGACCCGCTCCGCCAGCGCACGGTAGGCGGCCCGGCGCGGCGTCCCGAGGTCGAGCTCCCGCACGAGCGCGGCGATCTCCGCCGTGAGCGCGCCGGGGAGGCGGGCGACCGCGAGGCGCAGCGCCGGCTCTAGGGCCATGCCGGCCTCGGCGCAGATGACCAGCAGGTCGAGGAGGTCCGGGAGCTGGCGGACGATCGCGCTTCGCCGCTCCCGGGCACGGCTTCGCAGCCACAGTGCCGGCCCAGCGATGCCGAGCGCACCGAGGCCTGCGGCGACGGCGAGGGCGGCAAGCGGCCCGAGGACGACCCCGGCGGGCGCCGCCGCCGCGACGGCCACCACCCCGCCCCCTGCGGAGGCGCGGCTCACGGCGTCCTGGGCGTCCGGGTCGAGACCGGCGAGACGGGCGAGCCGATCGCCGTGCCCGCCGGTGAGGCGAGCCCGGAGCGCGCGAGGCGACGGAAGGCGGGCCAGCACCCGCAGCGGTGCCGGCGGCCGGGCGGCAGCGGCGGGGCCCGCAGCCGACGCCACCCGCGCACGCATGCCGAGCAAGAGCGCAGCGACCGCGGCGGCCCAGACGAGGAGCGGCGGCGGCATCGTCAGACCTCGATCCGCACGAGCCGCCGGATGGCCAGCGCCCCGGCGCCCTGGACGCCGAGCGAGACGGCCAGTAGGGCGAGACCCGGCCCGTGGCCGAGCGTGCGGGCGAGGGTGCCGGGGGCCGACGCCTCCACCAGCATGCCGCCCGCGAGCGGGAGAGCGACGACGATCCAGGCGGATGCCCGCGCCTGGGCGGATGCGCCGGCCACCTCCTTGGCCAGCCGCTCGCGATCCTCGAGCCGGCCCGCGAGGTCCGCGAGCGCGCCGGCCAGGTTCCCGCCGGCGCGGCGCTGGACGAGGATCGCCGTGACCATGATCGCCAGGCCGGGGTCGGGCACCCGTGCCAGGAGCGACGAGAGCGCCTCGTCCACGCGGGCGCCGAGCTCGAGGTCGGCGGCGACGCGGCGAAGCTCGGACCCCGCGGGCTCCGGGGCGTCGGCGCCTGCCCGGGCGACGGCCTGATGGAGCGAGACGCCCGCGGACAGGGCGCCCGCCAACTGCTGGGCGAGGCCGGGGACCTGGCCGGCGACGCGCCGCACGTAGCGGCGGTCGGCGGAGCCGAGGTACGCGCGCGCGGCGAGGGCGGCGGCGCCCGCGCCGACGAGCACGGCGGCCGGGGTGCGCAGCACGGCCAGCGCGAGGGCGCCTGCGAGCGCCGAGCCGGCTACAGCCAGGCCGATGAACCCCGCCGGCCCGACCGGGGCGCCCGCCCGCTCGAGCCTCGCCGCCAGTCGTGCACGCCGGGGCTCGAGCCATGGCTCGAGGCGCCGGCGAAGCGCGCTCGGCGGCCCACCACGGCCGCCGTCCCAAGCGGCGCCCAGCGCGATCGCGGCCAGCGCCGCCAGCGCGGCTGCCGCCGCAATGGTCAACGGACCTCCGCGATCGCCGCGTCCCGCTCGGCCGCGGCGAGCCAGTCGGCCGCCTGCGGGGTCGCCTCGAAGACGCCCGCGACCCGTTCGCCGGTGCGCGACTCGGGCCGCCAGGCGACGAGCGGGACCAGGCCCGCCGCGCCGCGCTCCCTGCGCACCTCGGCGATCGCAACGATGCGGCGGGCCCCATCGGCCAGCCGCGCCTGGTGCACGACGAGATGGAGCGCGCTCGCGACCTGATCGGCCACCGCCGCGTACGGCAGCTCGAGGTCGCCCATGAGCGCGAGCGTCTGGAGCCGCCGGAGCGCGTCGGCCGGCGAGGAGGCGTGGATGGTCGAGAGCGAGCCCTCGTGACCGGTGCTCAGTGCCTGCAGCATGTCGAGCGCTTCGCCGCCCCGGACCTCGCCGACGATGATCCGGTCCGGTCGCATCCGGAGCGCGTTCCGGACGAGCGCCCGGATGGGGACGGCGCCGCGGCCCTCGAGGCTCGGCGGGCGGCTCTCGAGCCGGACCACGTGCGGGAGCGAGAGCCTGAGCTCGGCGGCGTCCTCGATCGTGACGACGCGCTCCGAGGATGCGATGAACGCTGCGAGCGCCGCAAGGGTCGTGGTCTTGCCGGAGCCCGTCCCACCGCAGACCAGGATGTTGCGCCGGGCCCGGACCGCGGCGGTGAGGAGGGCGAGCATCTGCTCCGTGAGGGTGCCGAGCCGGACCAGGTCCCCCGCGTCCAGGCCGTCCCGGGCGAAGCGGCGGATGGTCAGGACCGGCCCGTCGAGGCTGAGCGGCGGGATGATCGCGTTGACGCGCGAGCCGTCCGGCAGCCGCGCGTCGACCATCGGGCTCGCCTCGTCCACGCGGCGTGAGAGCGGAGCCAGGATGCGCTCGATCACGTGCATCAGGTGATCCGCGTCGGCGAAGCGGACCGGCGCCGGCTCGATGCGGCCGCTTCGCTCGACGAACACCCGGTCCGGCCCGTTGACCATGATCTCGGTGACCCGGTGGTCCCGGAGGAGCCGGTCGAGCGGCCCGAAGCCGACCGTCTCGTCGACCACCGCCTCCACCACGGCCGCCCGCTCGGCGGCCGGCAGGATCCGCCGCTCCTCGTCCATCAGCTCCTCGACGAGCTCGGCCAGCTCGGCTCGGTCCACGCTGCCCGGCACCAGGCGCGCCTCGTGGACGACGCGCGTGCGAAGGTGCGCGACCAGCGCGGGGTCCGCGAGCATCGGGACGCTCACGCGCAGAGCTCCTCGACCAGCCCCTCGACGCGCCGGGCGAGGCGCGAGCGCCGCGGCCAGCGGCCGCCACCCAGGTCGGCGGCGCACGGCGGGGACGAGGGCAGGACGGCGGCCACCGTCAGCCCGACGCTCGAGGCGAGCGCGCGCGACGAGAGCTCGCCGCTGGCGGGCACCGGGCTCGCGACGAGCCTGAGCGGGGCGGCCGAGCGCCCGGGCATGGCGGCGACACGCGCGGCGCCCCGTGCCCCCGCCAGCGTGAGCGGGGCGGCGACCAGCGCCGTCGTCGCGCGCGCGAGCGCGGCGTCCGCCCGCGGCCCGAACGGGGCGCCGGCGTCGACGACCACGGGGCCCGAGCGCGCGGTCGCGTCGAGCAGCCGTGCCGTCGCCTTCGCCGTCCACGGCGCCGCGGCACCCGGGCCGGGACGGGCGAGCAGGAGCCGCACGCCGCTCTCGTGCCGGAAGACGACCTGCTCGAGATGGCGCGCATCGAGCTCGCCGAGCACCGGTACGAGGTCCGCGAGCGTGCGCTCGCTCGGAAGCTCGTACCGCCCGGCCAGGTCGCCCCGCTCCACGTCGAGCTCGAGCAGCGTGGCGCCCGCGCCGGCACGGACCAGCGCAAGCGCGACCGCGCCGGCGAGCGTGCTGGCGCCGCATCCGCCGACCGCGCCCGTCACCACGACGACCACCGGGCGGGCGTCACGGGGTTCCCGGCGGCGCGGTCTCCGCCACCGGGCGTGGCAGCAGGCGGACGTCGCGGGCGAAGTCGAGTGCGGCCGCGAGGCGCAGGGCCTCGGCCCGACGGACGCGCAGGAGCACGCTGCCGCCGTCACCGGCCGAGCCCTCGCCCGTCGCGATCGAGGTGGTCAGCACCTCGGCGTCGGGGACGACGACCGCCGCCTGGCCCCGCGGGCCGTCACCGGTCGCCGCGACGACGTCGACCCGGACCCCCGGCGCGAGCGCCGCCGCCGCGCCGCCGGCCGTCGCCAGCGGGACGGACACGGCCCGCTCCCCGCGGGCCAGCGGCCCCGGGAGCCGGCCGGGGCGCCCGCCGAGCACCGCGTCGCTGATCGGCTCGCCCTGCCCGACCGGGACCGCGACCAGCCGGCCGCGCACCTCGGCGACATCACGTAGCACGCCGGGAAGGGCCGCGGACCGCGGGACGGCGACGGCCCGCACGAGACCCTCGCCAGCGCCCTCGAGGTGCGCGCCGACGGGCAGGTCCGCCGCCGCGACGAGGATGCGCGCGCCCGGTCCGCGGGCCTGTGCGCGCAAGGTCGCCGCGACGGCCACGAGCGCCAGCACCGCGGCGACCGCGAACCACATCGCCCCCCGGCGTGGACCGCGCCGTCTCACGCCGCCGCCTCGGGGACCTCGGCGCCGCAGCGCCCACAGGCGCCGCCCGCGGCGCCGCCGCCGTCGCAGCGAGGGCACGCGCGCCAGGCGGCCCGCGCCCAGCGCGCGATCGCCCGCGGCCGGAGGATGGGCCGGCTCCCGGAGGCGCCGGGCACGCTCGGGGTGCGGCCGCCGATGCCCGCAGCGACCTCGAGCACTCGGACGAGCGACTGCTCGCCCAGCTCGGCGAGCCGCAGCGCCAGCCCGGCCACCCAGGCGGCGTCCTCGGCGTCGTCCGGGAGCCGCAGCACGCGGTGCCCCCGCACGGCGGCGAGCTCGCGCAGCCCGCGGGCGCCGGGGTCGGCGGCCGACGAGCGCGCGAGGACGAGCGCCGGTGGCGGCACGCTCGCGAGGGCCTCCGAACTGGCCTCGGCATGGGCGTTCCGGGAACGGCGGCTGCGCCCGTGGGGTCGCGGCACGATCACGGCGCCGTCGACCTCCACCTCCGGGGCGAGGGCGCCGTGGACCACGAGCCGGACGGTCATCACGCGCCCTCAACCGGCCGCAGGCGATAGCCGAGGCCCCAGACGTTCTCGATCCACCGCTCGCCGCCCGAGTCGGCCGCGAGCTTGCGGCGCAGCCGGCTCGCGTGGCTGTCGACCGTGCGGGTGCGCCCGGGGCTCGCGTAGCCCCAGACCTCGCGAAGGAGCTCCTGCTTCGTGACCACGCGGGCGGGATCGCGTGCGAGCGCCACGAGGAGCGAGAACTCCTTCGCCGAGAGCTCGAGCCCGTGCCCGCCGA
>DATFWK010000027.1:0-2280 GCA_035259345.1 Miltoncostaeaceae bacterium
CCAGGTGGCGGCGGAGGCGGAGGCCGGCCTCGGCGGCGTCGACGTGCTCGTCAACTCGGCGGCCAACTTCGTCAGCGGCCCCGTGCTCGAGATCCCGCCGGAGCGGGTGCGCGCCGCGTTCGCCCTCAACGTCGAGGCGCCCTTCCACCTCGCGCAGGCGCTGGCGCCGGGGATGATCGCCCGCGGCTGGGGCCGGATCGTCAACATCAACGACGTGGCCGGGCTCGAGCCTTGGCCCCGGTTCGAGATCCACTCGGTCAGCAAGGCGGCCCTCCTGATGCTGACGAAGGCGCTGGCCCAGGCCCTCGCGCCCGCGGTGCTCGTGAACGGCATCGCGCCGGGAACCGTGCTGATGCCGAAGGACGCGCCCCCCGGCGCGACCGACCGCTCGGCTGCCAAGACCGTGCTCGGCAGGGTCGGCAGCCCCCAGGACGTGGCCGACGCGCTTCGTTACCTCCTGTCGGCCGATTACGTCACCGGGCACACCTTGGTCGTGGACGGTGGCAGGATGGTCCGAGCGTGACGACCTCCTTCCAGCCGCCGGAGCCGGACCCGACCGCGACCGCCGCCGGCGTTCCCCCGCCGCCGCTCGAGCCGCCGCCTCCACCGCCCGAGCCGAAGCCCGCCGCGGGCCAGATGATCTCGTGGCTCGTGACGGCGGTCATCGTCGGCTGGTTCGTCGTCTACAACATCGTCCGCATCGCCGGCCGCGCGCCGAGCAGCGCCGCGTGGATCTCCCTGGCCATCGGTGGCATCCTCGGGGTGGCGGGCTTCTTCGTCACGCTCACGATCTGGCGCCGGCGCGCCGGTGAGGCGGCATCGCTCGAGAGCGGGCGGGCGCCGGAGTCACCTGAGGCCGCTGAGGCCCGGCGGCGCGCGGTCGCTGCGGCGAGCCCGGTCGTCGGCGCCCTCGCCGTGGTCGCGATCGTCGTCGGCATCGCCATGGCGATCGCCTGGGTCGGCGACACCGGCGGCCGCAGCCTGGTGCGCATCCTGATCGCCGGGTGGGACATCCTCGTCGGCGCATGGCTCCTCGAGGAGACCGCGGCGCTCTACCGCGGCGACGCCGAGGCCGTCGACTCGATCGGCCTGGCGGCGCTGCTGACCGCGGTCATGGCCGGCGTCGCGCTCTCGCGCGACACGATCTCGATCGGCCAGATCGTCCTCATCGCCGTCTCCGGCGCTGCCGGGGCCGTCGCCTACTACGCGGCCTGGCGGCTCGCCGGGTCGCGCGGCGTGCCGATCGCGGCCGCCGGCACCGTCGTCGCCGCAGTGCTCGCGCTGGTCATCCCGCTCGCGTCGTGAGCGCGGAGCTCGCGTGCCCGCTCTGCGGGGCGCGCGCGGCCGAGGGCGAGGAGATCGAGGCCGGCGCCTGCCCGGGCTGCGGCGCGCGCTACGTCGGCGGCACGGAGGCCGCCGAGGGCGCCGCCGCGGCGGCGCTCGCCGCGCTCGGCCTGCCGCAGGCCGGCGCCGAAGCGCTCCTTCGCGCCCTGTTCGCCCTCACGCCGGAGGAGGAGGCCGCGGCGGGCGTGGCGGTGACCTCCGACCGGCGGGACGGCTTCTACCGCTGGTGGGTCTTCCTCCCGGCGGACGATGCGGCCGCCGCCGAGGCCCTCGGGCGCCTCGCCGAAGAGGGGTAGCGAACCGCGCACGCAGTCCGCTAACCTGGCACTCGCAAGCTGTGAGTGCCAAGGCAGGGCCGGCGCAGTGGCGCCGCCGCCGCGACACACCCGAATCGAGGAGGGGGACGTTTGAATCTCAAGCCGCTCGGCGATCGCGTCATCGTGCAGACGATCGAGGCCGAAGAGGTCACGGCCAGCGGGATCGTGCTTCCCGACACCGCGCAGGAGCGGCCCCAGCGAGGACGGGTGCTCGCCGTCGGCGCGGGGCGCTATGAGGACGGCAAGCGGGTGCCGCCGGACGTGAGTGAGGGTGACGAGGTCATCTACTCCAAGTACGGCGGGACCGAGGTCAAGGTCGAGGGTGAGGACATCCTGATCCTCACCGAGCACGACATCCTCGCCAAGGTCGAGCGGTCCGCTGCCGCGAAGCCTTCCGGCAGGGCGAAGGCCGCGAAGCGCTAGCACAAGCAGACACGGACCAGACGAAGCAGAAAGGGAAGAGCGAACGCACATGGCGAAGGACATCAAGTTCAACGAGGAGGCCCGCCGGGCGCTCGAGCGCGGGGTGAACACCCTGGCCGACGCCGTCAAGGTCACCCTCGGCCCCAAGGGCCGCTACGTGGTGCTCGACAAGAAGTTCGGCGCGCCCACCATCACC
>DATFWK010000028.1:0-4099 GCA_035259345.1 Miltoncostaeaceae bacterium
CCGCCGCTCCGGCTCCTCAGCGGCGTCCACCCACTCGGGCATGACCTCGTCGAGCAGCGACGTCCGCACGCGCCCCGGCACCACCGAGACGAGCTCCATGAGGCGGCGGGCGTCGTCGTCCAGCCGGGCCGCGCGTCCCACGACGGCGTTGGCGATCGAGTGCGGCAGGCCCTCCGACGGGCGCGCTGCGATCAGCTCGCTCACGTAGAACGGGTTGCCGCCCGTCGCCGCGTAGACCTCGCGGCCCCCGTCGCCCGCGAGCGACGCGACGGCGCGCTCGGAGAGCGGCGCGAGCTCGATCACGACCGAGTCGGCCGCCCGGATCGCCCCGAGAGTCGCGTGGAGCCGGTGGCCGGGCGGCGCCTCGCCGCTGCGGAAGGTCAGCACCAGGAGCGCCGGCAGGCCGCCGATCCGCCGCCCGAGCACCGTCACGGCGTCGAAGGTCGCGTCGTCCGCCCAGTGCACGTCCTCCAGCACCAGCACCGTCGGGCGCGGGGCCTGCTCGAGCTCGGCCACCAGCAGCGTGTGGACCTCGTGCGCGTCGGCCCCGTCCGCGAGCGCCCGCTCGAGGGGCGGTGAGACGCCCCCGGCGAGGTCGCGGATCGGCCCGAGCGGGCGGGGCACCGAGAGGTCGTCGCAGGTGCCGACCAGCACGCGCGCACGGGGGTCCAGGCTCCGCAGGTACTCGGCCACCAGCGTGGTCTTCCCGATCCCGGGCTCGCCGGTCACGAACACGGCCCGGCCGGCGCCCCGCGCCGCGGCGTCCCGCGCCGACGCCAGGGCGGCGAGCGCGCCCTCACGCTCCAGAAGCTGCACGGGCGAACCATAGAGGCGTCTGCCGCTCTCTCCGAATGCGAGGGAGAGATACGACTGGACGCCGTCCGGCGCGCCCGGTAGGAGTACCGCGCTCGTTCGGGAGGGCTCGCGAACGGGCGCGTTTCATCTCGAAACCAGAACCCCGGAAAATGCAGAGAGCAGCACCCCGGCACAGGGGGGCCGGGGACCCGCCTCACCGACCCGGGAGACACGCAGCGCTCCTAAGGCCTATGACGAGAAAGGAGACCTGTGCGTGCTCGCATCGCAGGCTCGCTCTCCCTCATCGTTGCAAGCCTGACAGCGCTTGGAGCGATTCACACGACGGCGCACGCGGCCACCGCGTGCTCGAAGTACGCGGCGACGAACGGCACCGACACGAGCGCCGGCACGGCCGCCACGCCCTACCGCACCGTGAACAGGCTGGTCGCGTCCCTGACGGCCGGCCAGGTCGGATGCCTCCGGGACGGGGCCTACACCGGCGGCGCCCGCATCGACCACGGTGGCGCGCCCGGCAATCCGATCACGCTGACGACGGACCCGGCCAGCCCGAGCAGGGCCGTCGTGAGCGGGCGCTTCTACGTCACCGACGCGGCCAACGACGTGACGATCAGCAACCTGTTCATCGACGGCCGTGGCGGTGGGGCCGGCTCGCCGGTGGTCAACGGCGACCGCGTCACCTTCAGCGGGAACGAGGTCACCAACTACAACACCGAGATCTGCTTCATCCTCGGCAGCTCGATCTTCGGTCGCGCCGTGGGCGTCGTAATCGACGGGAACCGCATCCACAACTGCGGGGCCCTGCCCTCGAGCAACATGGACCACGGCATCTACGTCGCCGCGGCGAACGGCGTCCGCATCACGAACAACTACATCTACGACAACGTCGACCGCGGCGTGCAGCTCTACCCGGACGCGCAGGGCACGCTCGTCGCGAACAACGTCATCGACGGCAACGGCGAGGGCGTGATCATCTCGGGCGAGGGCGGCCTCGCCAGCTCCGGGAGCGTCGTCCGGGACAACGTCATCACGAACTCGACGATCCGCAACAACGTCGAGAGCAGCTTCCCGTCGGCCGTCGGAACGGGGAACGTCGTGACCCACAACTGCGTGTTCGGGGGCCGCCAGGGCAATATCGGGCCGGCTCGTGGCTTCACGGCGATCGGCAACGTCACCGCGGACCCGCTCTACCTCAATCGCGGGGCCAAGGACTTCGCGCTGCGGGCCGGATCCCCGTGCGCCGGCATGGGGCCGGCGGTCACCACATCGGCCGCGCCGGCGGCCGATCCCGCGCCGCCACCGACGCGCCCCCTCGGGCATCCCGCGGCGACCCGCAAGCCCAGGCCCCGGGTGCACTTCGTCTTCCGCGGGGTGCTGCGGCGGAACGCCTCGCACGCGGGCATCAGGCTGCTCGTGCGCAGCGCCAACAGGCACGGCCGGGGGGCGCTGGCCGGGGCCAGGACCGTCACGCTGCGGCTCAACCGGGCGAGCGTGATCCGGAAGGGCCGGCGGCACCATGCGCGGATCGGTGTCCTCCGGGCCGGCGATCGCGTCTTCGTGCGCCTGCGCGCCCCGCTCGGCACGCCCGCGGCCGGCCTGCCGGCCCTCCGGCTGGTGGTCGACGTGGGCCGCAGGCACCGCTGATCCACTGCTCCGCCATCCCGGCGCGGCGCGTGATCCGCGCCCGCCGGGGCGGCGGGGAAACGCAGCGAGCTCGGCGAGGAGCCGCAACGGCGATCTGCAAGGTCCTCCCTCAAGGTCCGCGCCCTTGCTGCCGATAGAGGCTCGGCCCGCAGGATGCGGGTGACGACCCTCACGGAAGGAGGACGAGTGGGACGCGGACGACGTCGATCCCTCCTCGCGTTCGTCGTGGCATCCGTGGCGCTTGGCGCCACCGGATTCGCGGCGACCGGAGGTGTCCCGGGCCACCACAGCCCCGGGAGAGCCACTGTGGCGCCACCGACGGTGGACCCACCGCACTGCGACAACGGGCATCACCGCCATCACGGCAGGCCCCCGACGATCGAGACCAAGTGCGACCACGGCGACCACGGCCAGAGCGGCTCGGACGACGTGGAGGACAACCACTCCTGACACGAGAGCCCGGTCCGCCCTGCGGGCCGGGTTTCTCCTCCCCTTCCCGAAGGGAGACGAGATGACGACCGAGGCACTCCCCCTCGCGGAGCGCCCCGTGGAGTATCGGGCCCGGCGGCCCGGCCGGCGTAAGAGCGACCTCCCCGCGCTGGCGGTCGTGATCCCGGCGCTGAACGAGGCGCCGACGATCGGATCGGTGATCGCGGGCGTGCCCCGTGAGATCGAGGGCATCCGCGAGGTGCTGGTGATCCTCGTGGACGACGGCTCCTCGGACGCCACCCAGGCCGAGGCGCGGGCGGCCGGCGTGGACGTGATCGTGGCCCACACCCAGCGGCGGGGCCTCGTCGCTGCCTTCAAGCTCGGCATGAGCGAGGCGCTGCGCCGCGGGGCCGACGTCGTGGTCAACCTGGACGGCGACGGCCAGCACGACCCGGTCTTCGTCCCAGATTTGGTCGAGCCGATCGTCGCCGGCGAGGCCGACATCGTGCTCGGCGTGCGGCCGCTCGCCGAGGCCCGCGAGGTGATCTCGCCCGTACGCCGCCACGGCAACCGGATGGGCTCGTGGCTGGCCGGCAAGGCGCTCGGCATCGAGGTGTCCGACGCGACCTCCGGCTACCGCGCGTTCGGCCGCGAGGCGCTCATGCGCATGAACCTGGTGTCCGAGAACACCTACACGCTCGAGACCCTCGTCCACGCCTCGCGCCAGCGGCTGCGCGTGGCCGAGGTGCCGGTGCCCGCGCGGCCGCGCCTGGTCGGCGAGTCGCGCATGACGCACTCCATCGGCAGGTACATCACCCGGACGGCCTCCCAAGCCTTCCGGAGCCTCCTCCACCACCACCTCCCGAGGGCGCTGGTGGCGGCGGGGCTCATCGTGGCGCTGGCGACGACGGCATGCTCGCTCTGGTTCGTCCTCGGCTACCAGGCCGACGGCGCCGGCCGGCACCTGCCGGCGCTGCTCGGGGCGCTCCTGACCGGGATGCTCGCGGTGGGCCTCTTCATCTCGGCGCTGATCGCCGACGGCATCGGCACCAGCCGGCGACTGCTGGAGGACGCCCTGTACCACCTGAAGCGGCTGGAGTACGACGCGGCGACGACGCCCGCCGAGGAGCACGATGGCGACCTTCGCGCCTGAGCGGCGCGTGCCCGCGGTCCGGGCCGCGCGCCCGACCGGGGCCATCGGGGTCGTGGCGGC
>DATFWK010000029.1:0-4472 GCA_035259345.1 Miltoncostaeaceae bacterium
CAGGGCGAGCTCCACGAGCAGTACCACGCCGCCGACGCGTTCTGCCTGCCCTGCCGGATCCTGGACGACGGCGACCGTGACGGCGTCCCCAACGTCCTGGTCGAGGCGATGGCCTGCGCGGTCCCGGTCGTCACCACGGACGTCTCCGGCATCCCGGAGCTGGTCGAGGACGGGCGGAACGGGTTCCTCGTCCCGCCGGACGACCCGGCCCGCGTCGCGGAGCGGCTCAGCCTCATCCATCGTGATCCCGAGCTCGCCGCCCGCCTCGGATCCGCCGGCCAGGAGACCGTCCGCAGCCGCTTCGACGGCGGGGAGCTCGCGCGACGGCTGGCGGCGCTCTTCGACGCGGCCCGCTGATGGCCGTGCCGACGGCGAGGGCCCCGGAGGCGATCCGCCCCCGTCCGGTCTTCTGCGTGATCGAGGGCGTCCAGGCCAGCCGGGCCGTGGCCGAGGACGCGCGCCGCGGGCGCTTCACGCACTGCGGCCTCACCCTCGACCTCGGGGTCGAGCCCGACTGGACGGGCGCCGGCCTCCCGAGCGACCGGGAGTGGCGCATCGAGTGGACCAAGTTCTACTGGGGCCTCGACCTGGCGCGCGCGTTCGACGAGACCGACGACGTCGGATACCTGGAGGCATGGGAACGGCTGGTCGGATCGTGGATCCGGGCGCAACCCCCGGACACGGAGACGCACGTCGTCGGCAGGCGGATCCAGAATTGGATCTACGCCTGGGATGCCTTCGCGCGCTCGCCGGCCTTCCCGGGCCTGGTCGACGGCCTCCCAGCGGCGATCGCGCGCGAGCTTGGCGAGCAGGTCGCGTTCCTGATGGCGCACCTGACCCCGCAGCGCAACCACCGGACCCTCGAGCTCTACGCGCTGTTCGTCGCCGCGCTCGCGCTGCCCGAGCTCGACCCGGACGGCGACCTGCTCGACTTCACCATGGACGCGCTCCACGCCAACCTGCGGGACGACCTCTGGCCCGACGGCGTCCAGAGGGAATGCTCGACCCACTACCACATGCTCGTGCTGCGGTCGTTCCTCGCGGCGCGCGAGAACGCCCGGCGCTTCGGGTTGAGCTTCCCGCCCGGCTACGACGAGCGGCTCGGGCTGGCCTGCGAGTTCGCGATGCACGCCCACCGCCCGGACGGCGCGATCCCGGCCATCTCCGACAGCGACACGGGCAGCTACGCCGACCTCCTCCTGCTCGCGGCGGACCTGCTCGGGCGCGAGGACCTGCGCTGGGCGGCGACCGAGGGCCGCTCGGGGCGCCCACCGGCCGTCCGGCACGCGAGCTTCCCGTGGGGCGGATACCACGTCCAGCGCAGCGGATGGGGCGACGGAGAGCGGGCGTTCGCCGACGAGCGGTACCTGATCCTCGACGCCGGGCCGGTCGGCGACGGCGGCCACGGCCACTACGACGCGCTCTCGGTCGAGATCGCCGCGGACGGCGCGCCGCTCGTGCTCGACCCCGGGCGGTTCACCTACGCCGAGGAGCCGGCTCCCAACATGCGCCGGTGGTTCAAGGGGACCGCCGCGCACAACACGGTGAGCGTGGACGGCCTCGACCAGACGCCCTACCAGCGCAGCAAGCCGAGGGGCCGGACGGCGGAGGCGCGCCTGGTCGAGCGCGGGGGCACCGACGGGCTCGACCTCCTCGTCGCCGAGGTGGCCAGCCCGGTCTACGAGGTCGTCCACCGGCGCCGCGTGGCGTTCGTCGCCGACGAGTACTGGCTGATCGAGGACCTCCTCGCCGGCTGGGCCGATCACCGCTACGACCTGCGCTACCACCTCGCGCCGGAGGCGGCCGACGCCTGCGAGCTGGCCATGGAGGACGGCCTCGCGACCCTGACCGCCCCGGGCCTGGCGCTCGTCGTCGGCGGCGCGGCCGAGGCGTCGCTCGAGCCCGGATGGATCTCGCCGCTCTACGGCGTGCGGACGAGCGCGCCGGTGCTCCTCGCGTCCGCGCACGGGGCCGGCGCGCGGTTCCTGAGCGTGGTCATGCCGACGCCTGGCGCGGGGGCGCCCCACGTGCGGATCCTCTCCGCGGAGGGCGGCTCGGTCGTCGAGGTCACGGTCTCCGGGTGGCGTGACGTCGTCAGCCTCGGCGACGGGCTTCGGACGGTCGAGCTCGGCCCGGTGCGCTGCACCGCCCGCGTCGCATGGCTCCGCGAGCACTCATGCGACGGGTGGGTCCTGCGGATGGATCCCGGCGGCAGCGTCGCCGACGGGCAGGCGGTCGCCCTCTCCCGCGACCCGGCCTCCTCGTGGCTGTTCGCGAGCCCGGGATGACCGGCCGACACTGGTACGCACCGGATCCGCGCCTCCCGCACCGGGACGTGGTCCTCGACGAGACGGCCCTCGCGGGGCATCTGGCCGGGGTGCTCCCGCTGCCGGGCAATCCGGTGGCGTCGGTCCGGCGGGTGCGAGCCAAGTACCTGCCGGGGACGAGCCTGCGCGTGGTCTGCAGCGTGCGCGCCGCCGACGACGTGCGACTGGTGGCCGGTCGCATGTTCCCCGGGGACATCTCGGACCGTCACGCGGCCTCGGCGCTCGCCGCGACGGTGCCGGCGGGGCCGCTTCGGCCGGTCACGCTCGACCATGGGCTCGCGACGATCTGGTGGGCCTTCCCGAACGACCGCAGGATCCCGGGCCTGTCCGACCTCGATCCGCCCGCTCCGGAGCTCGCCGCATCGCTGAACGGCCGATGGCGACGGTCCCGCGTCGTCTCCCTGACCCCGGAGAAGGCCGCGATCGCGGCATGCCTCGACGGCAACGGCGAGGTGATCGCCTACGCCAAGGCGTACGCGGACGGGCGTGGCGAGCGCGTCGCGGCGATCCACGACGCCCTGCGAGCGGCGGCGCCCGCGGGCGTGCGGGTCCCGGGCATGCTCGGATCGGTGACAGCCCGCGGGACGCTGCTGCTCGAGCCGATGTCGGGGAGGCCGCTCGCGGAGCTCTCCGAGCGGGCGCTTCCCGGCGCGCTTCGCGCGCTCGGGCGGGCGCTCGCGCGCCTTCACGAGGCCGCCGGGGCGGCCTCGGCGCGGGCCCTCCCACCGGCCCGGCATCTCGAGCCCGAGCGGATCGCCGCGGCGGCCGTCGTGATCGGGTCCGCGTTCCCGACGCTCGCCGAGGCGGCTGCGGCCCTGTGCGGTGACCTCGCTGCCACTCGGCCGGCCGGAGGCGGCCCGGAGGCCTGGCTCCACGGCGACCTGCACCTGGGCAACGTCCTGGTCGCGGACGACGGCGAGATCGCGCTCATCGACCTCGACCGCAGCGCATGCGGGCCCGCCGCGGCGGACCTGGGCGGGATCCTCGCGAGGCTGCGCTACCGGTGGCGGCTCGGCGGCCTCAGCGCCGGCGGCGAGGCCGCGCTCCGCGACGCGCTGCTCGGCGGCTATCGCGCGGCGGGGACCCTTCCCGACGAGCTCGAGCTTCGCTGGCATACGGCGGCGTCGCTGCTCGCGGTCCGCCTCGTCTCCGCGGTGACCGGCGTCCGGGCCGAGAGCTTCCGGCACCTCGACCGCCTCATCGCGGACGGTGCGGAGCTGGTCGCGGGCGCGCCGGTCGCGGGCGTGTGAGCGTCAGGCCGGCTCGCCGGCGGCCACCCGCCGCGCCCGGACCCACTCGAGCTCGCTCGCAAGCCCGTCGCGCAGGCCGACGCCCGGCTCCCACCCCAGGCTCTGCCGGGCCCGCGTGGTGTCGGCGCTCGTCCGCAGCACGTCACCGCGCTGTGCCTCGCGCCGGTCGAGCGGCACCGAGCTGCCGGCGAGGTCCTCGATGGTCGCGATGACCGTCGCCAGCGTCGCCTCCTCCCCGCCGCCGACGTTGTAGACGGCGAACGGGTCCGTTGCCGAGCCGGCTCGCACGGTGGCGTCCACGGCGTCGGCGACGTGGGTGAAGTCCCGCGACTGCGACCCGTCCCCGAACAGCGGGAACGGCTCACCCGAGAACACCGCCTCGCAGAGGCGGCGCATCGCCATGTCCGGGCGCTGGCGCGGCCCGTAGACGGTGAAGTAGCGCAGCCCCACGGTCGAGAGCCCGGAGATGCCGTAGACCCGGGCGAGGTCCTCGCAGGCGCGCTTTGTGACGCCGTACGGGGACCGGGGCATCGTCGGCGTGACGTCCTCCACCGTCGGGAACGCCTCGGCGTCGCCGTAGACGGACGAGGACGAGGCCCAGACCACGCGCGGGCAGCCGCCCTCGAGCGCGGCCTCGAAGACGCGCTGGGTCGCCAGCAAGTTGTCCTTGGCGTAGCGGGCGAAGTGCTCGCCGAAGCTCAGCCGCACGCCCGGCTGCGCGGCGAGGTGGAAGACCAGGGGACGGTCCACCACGAGCGGCGCGAGGTCTGCCTGCGCCAGGTCCGCCTCGACCAGCGTGAACCGCGGCTCGCCCCGGAGCTCCGCGAGGTTCGCCTCCTTCGAGGGGCGGTCGTAATAGTCGGTGAAGGCGTCCACGCCGGTCACCCGCAGGCCG
>DATFWK010000030.1:0-5676 GCA_035259345.1 Miltoncostaeaceae bacterium
GGCGGCGACGGCGGGGACCCGGGTCGCCCGGATCGCGGGGATCACGGAGGCCAGCATCGTGACCGAGACCCCGACGACGAGGGAGACGATGGCGGTCCTGGGCTCGAGGACCGTGCCGGCCTTCGGCAGGTCGAGGTCCAGGGCGGCGAGGAGCCACGAGAGCCCCTTCGCCAGGCCGACGCCGAGCGCCATGCCGGCGATCGAGGCGAACAGGCCGATGACCAGGCCCTCGGCGAGGACCGAGCGGCGGACCTGGGTGCGGGAGGCCCCGAGCGTCCGCAGCGTTGCGAGCTCGCGGGTGCGCTGGGCGACGGTGATCGCGAGGGTGTTGAAGATGACGAAGGCGCCGACGAAGAGGGCGATGCCGCCGAAGGCGAGCAGCAGCCCGCGGATGAAGCGCATGAAGGTCCGCGTCTCGGAGCCCGAGGAGGTCGCCTGCGCCTGCCCGGTCCGGACGACCGCCGAGGGCGGCAGGACCCGCTGGATCTGGGAGACCAGCGTGCTGGAGGAGACGCCCTGCTTCGCTGAGACGGAGATCGAGTCGAGCTGACCCTGCTTTCCGAGGATGGCCTGGGCGGTGGGGACGTCGAAGATCGAGATGGTCGCGCCGCCGAGGGAGTCGACGGTGCCGAATCGGGCGGTGCCCGTGACGGTGAAGCTGTGGATGCCGGTGCGGGTCGCGACGCGCACGCGCTGGCCGATCGCGATGTGGTGCGAGGTGGCGGTGCCGCGGTCGACCACGACCTGGCCCGGCCCCGTCGCCCAGCTGCCCTGGACGAGCGAGAAGGGGTTGAGGCGCGGCTGGCTCGGGTCGATCCCGAAGCCGAAGGTCGGGGAGCCGCCGCCGGCGCCGATCGCGTGCCCACTGGCGTCGATCAGCTTGGCGTCGTCCGAGGTGCTCTTCAGGTCGTAGACGGCGCCCGCGGCGCCGGCGACGCCGGGAAGCGCGCGCACGCGCTGCACGAGCGAGGCCGGGACGGTCGGGGTGCCGCTGGTCGACCCGTCGATCACCTGGCGGCCGCTGACGACCGCGGAGGCGTTGCCGTAGGAGGAGTTGAAGATGTCGTTGAAGGCCTTGGAGATCGTGTCCGTGAGGACGAACGTGCCGCTCACCATCGCCACGCCGAGGATGACGGCGAATGCGGTGAGGAGGGCGCGGAGCTTGCGGCCGGCGAGGCCTCTGAGGGCGACGCGGATCATCGGGAGCTCACCTCCTCCATCGCGACGATCACGTCGCGCGGGCTCGAGGGGCCGAGGGCCTTTACAACCTGGCCGTCGGCGATGAACAGGACGCGGTCGGCGATCGCCGCCGCACGCGGGTCGTGGGTGACCATCACGGTGGTCTGGCCGAAGCGCTCGACCGAGCCGCGCAAGAGCTCGAGGATCTCGCCGCCGATCGACGAGTCGAGGTTGCCGGTCGGCTCGTCGGCGAACATCACGCTCGGCCGGGCGACCATCGCGCGGGCGATCGCCACACGCTGCTGCTGGCCGCCGGAGAGCTGGGCCGGGCGGTGGTCGAGCCGGTCGGCGAGGCCCACTGTGGCCACCAGCTCCCGCATCCACTGCTTGTCCGGCTTGCGGCCGGCGATCCGGAGCGGGAGGACGATGTTCTCCTTGGCGGAGAGCATCGGGAGGAGGTTGAAGAACTGGAAGATGAAGCCGATGTGGTCCCGCCGGAGCTTGGTCAGCTCCGTGTCGCCCATGCGGGTGATGTCGGTGCCGGCGATCTTCACGGTGCCGGCGGTCGGGCGGTCGAGGCCGGCGAGCACGTGCATGAGCGTGGACTTGCCGGACCCGGAGGGGCCCATGACCGCCACGAGCTCGCCGCGCTCGACGGCGATCGAGACGCCGCGGAGGGCGTCGACTGCGGCATCGCCCGCGCCGTAGCGGCGGGTCAGGCCGATGCCCTGGACGATGACGTCGGATGAGGTCGGCGGCGAGACCGGCGGGGCCTCGGAGACGGTGATGACGCTGCTTGGCATGACGACTCCTTGGAGGGGGCTGGATGTCATGCCGCGAGCGTCCCAGTGGCGGCCGCGCGCGTCGGTGGGGGCGCCAGGCCTCCACCGGTGCGGCCGGCAGGCGTCCGGGGGTGTGGCCAGCACCACCCCCTGTGGGCGGGCTACTCCGCGTGCAGCGGGAACTCGGCGAGGACGGTGGTGCCCTGCCCCTGCGGGCTCTTCACCGTCAGGCGCCCGTCGAGCGCCTCCACGCGGTCCGTGAGCCCGCGCAGGCCGCTGCCCCGGCGGGGGTCCGCGCCGCCGACGCCGTCGTCGGCGATCAGCACGGTCGCCCGGCCGTCCACGCGGCCCACCTCGATCCGCACGGCCGAGGCGCCGGCGTACTTCGCCACGTTCGTGAGCGACTCGGCCACCACGAAGTACGAGGCGACCTCGACCTGCCAGGGCAGCCGCTCCTCGAGCGAGACGTCGAGATCCACCGGCAGCGGATCGCGGTCGGCGAGCGCCCGAAGCGCCGGTGCCAGGCCGTGGTCACTGAGCACGGCCGGGTGGATGCCGCGCGCGAGCTCCCGCAGTTCGGCGAGCGCCTGCGTGAGCTGCTCCTCGGCGGCGGTGAGCGCCTGCTCGGCCGCGGCGGGGTCGCTCTCGAGCCGCGAGCGCGCGAGGCGCAGCGTCAGCGACAAGGCCACGAGCCGCTGCTGCGCTCCGTCGTGGAGGTCGCGCTCCAGGCGGCGGCGCTCGGCGTCGCCGGCCTCCACCAGTCGGGCACGCGAGCGGCGGAGCTCCTCGAGGCGGCGGCGCAGCTCGGCCTGCAGGCGCTCGTTGGACAGCGCCAGGCCTGCGGCCGCGGTCGCCGCGTCGACGAGCTCCCGCTGCTCGGCGAGCGCCGGGTCGTGGACGAGCATCGCCACCCGCTCGCCCGCGTGCATCACGAGCGTGGTCCCGCGGTCCGGGGCCGGATCCGGGAAGGGCCGGCCCTCGGCGTCGACGTACGCGTGCTCCTCCGGCAGCCAGTAGGCCACCTCGAGCGACGGATCGCGCAGTGAGCGCACGAGCGCGTCCCGAAGGCCGCCGGGACCGGGCGTCTCGCCGAGCTCGACGACGAGGTCCCCGACGGCCGACCGGGCGAGCCGCGCACGGACGAGCCCGACCACGAAGGCGATCGGTACCAGCAGGAACGCAGTCAGCGAGATGAGGCCGGGGACGTCCGCGCCGCTCTTGGAGAACGTGGAGACGATGGATCCGACGATCACCATCAGGATCGCGGTCGATCCGAGCCAGACGATCGGTGCGATCGCGCGCCGCTCGAGCGGCGTCGCGCGGCGCCAGCTGCGGATGAGCAGCACGACCCCCCACACGATCGCCACGGCGGCCAGCACGATCTGGAAGACCGCGAGCGCGTGGAAGGCGTCCTGGTTGCGCGTGACGAGGAGGGCGTTGTCAGCGCAGCCGTGGTCGCAGCTGTTGAGGTCCTTCGGCGTGGCCACCATGACCATCGCGAACTGGACCGGGAGCACGGAGACGTAGCCGAGCGCGACCGGCAGGCGCGCCCGCGGCTCGAGGCGCCCGCTCGGGAACGCCAGCAGCGCGTGCAGGAGCACCGCGGCCCACAGGTTGTTCAGCAGCAGGCCGAGCGTGAACGCGAACGAGTTGTCGACGTCGGTCAGCGCGCCGAGGACCCACGTGACGCCGACCGACGTCATGAGGATTCCCATGCGCTGACCGGCCGGCCTGCGCGCCGCGGCCGCGCCCCCGGTCGTCCACGCAAGTGCGATCAACGCGAAGAAAACGAAGATCGCGGGCGGGTTGTCGTCGAAGGACGAGGTGAGCGCGGCCCAGAGCGCCAGACCGGTGGCCGTCGCGCCCGTGGCGAGCAGGCACCACGAGAGGGTGTGGCGGCGGCTCACCTCAGGAACGATGCGAGGGCCGCGCCGGAGAGCTCGGCCTTCGGGATGAAGCCGTCCGCCGCCGTGGTGGCCAGCATGCCGGCCAGCTCCTCGGCGCTCCGGCTCGAGGTGAGCACGATCGTCGGACGGTGGCCGTTGCCCGCGAGCTCCGCGGCCACGGCGAAGCCGTCCGTGTCCGGAAGCTGCACGTCGAGCAGGACGACCTCCGGGCGGATCGAGCGCGCCGCGGCGATGCCGGACGCGCCGTCGCCGGCCTCGCCGACCACCTCGAGCCCGTCGGCCTCCAGCAGCGACCGGGCGGTCGCACGGAACGCGGCGTGGTCGTCGACGATCAGCACGCGGATTGCCATGCGGGCATGTTCACACGCCGCGAGCCCGCTGGACATGGTGCTAGCACCACCATCGCGGTTTAGGCTCGCCCGATGCGCGTGGTCCTCGCGGACGACTCCCTGCTGATCCGCCAGGGGGTCGAGCAGCTGCTGATCGACGCCGGCTTCGAGGTCGTCGGCTCGGCGGGCGACGGGCACGAGCTGCTTCGCAAGGTCGCGATCCACGAGCCCGACGTCGCGATCGTCGACGTGCGGATGCCGCCGACGCACACGGACGAGGGCATCCGCGCGGCGCTCGAGATCCGCGAGCGCTATCCCGCGACCGGCGTGCTGGTGCTCTCCCAGTACGCCGAGGAGGCCTACGCCGCGGAGCTCCTCGCCGACAGCGCCGAGGGCGTTGGCTATCTGCTGAAGGACCGCGTGACCGACGTCGAGCGCTTCGCCGACGCGGTGCGCCGGGTGGGGGAGGGCGGCTCGGCCCTCGACCCGGAGGTGGTCGCGGGGCTCATCGGACGGCGGCGCGCGGGCGACCCGCTGGAGGCGCTCACCCCGCGCGAGCGCGAGGTGCTCGCGCTGATGGCCGAGGGGCGCTCGAACGTCGGCATCGCACGGGAGCTCGTCATCACCGAGCGCGCCGTGGAGAAGCACGTCGGGAACATCCTCGCCAAACTCGGCATCCCCGGAACGGACACCGACCACCGCCGCGTGCTCGCCGTGCTGGCCTACCTGCGCTCCTGAGGCGGGACCGCCTCAGCCGACGAGGCCGCGCGCCTGGTCGACGACGGCCTCGGCCTCGGCGTCGGCGCGCTCGCGCTGCTCGGCCGGGATCTCGGGCGGCGTGTCGCCCATCAGGCGCGGCGTGAACGGCCGCCCGGCGACGGCCTCGGCGTCGCGGAGCCACTGCTCGGGGAGGTCCTCGTCCAGCCCGGCGCCGACCAGCTCGTCGAGCTGCAGCGCCCAGGCCCGGGCCAGCACGTCGATGTTGTAGCCGCCGCCGGCGAGGACGATGTAGCGGCCGCCCGCGGCCTCGCGGGCGAGTTCGTGGAGCAGCCGGTAGAGCCGGGGGAGGGCGTCCATCGAGACCTGCAGGTGCGCGAGCGGGTCGGCGTGGTGGACGTCGGCGCCGAGGTGGGCGATCAGCACGTCTGGCCGGAAGGCCATGACGGCCGGCGCGATCACCTCCTCGACCGATCGCAGGTACGGCGCGTCGCCGGTGAACGGCGGCAACGGCACGTTGAGCGAGGTGCCAAGGCCCTCGCCGGAGCCGCGCTCCTCGAGGCCGCCGGTGCCGGGGAAGAGGTACCGGCCGCTCTCGTGCACCGAGCACGTCAGCACGCGCGGGTCCTCGTAGAAGAGCCACTGGACGCCGTCGCCGTGGTGGGCGTCGACGTCGACGTACGCGACGCGTTCCGCTCCGGCGTCGAGCAGCGCCCGCACGGCCATGGCGCAGTCGTTGTAGACGCAGAAGCCGGAGGCCCG
>DATFWK010000031.1:0-4925 GCA_035259345.1 Miltoncostaeaceae bacterium
GCACCCGCCGCAGTCGTTCAGCATCAGCTTCTCGGCCGCCGGCGACAGAAGGTTCAGGGTTCTCAAGGCCGGCATCCCCGCGCCCCCCGAGGGCGTCGCGGTGACGACCCGGGTGCGGCTCCCCGACACGCCGACCACCCGGGGCACGATCCAGCTCATCCAGCACGGATCCCCGCCCGGCGAGCACACCTATTACTCATGCTCGAACGTACGGTTGACCCGGCACTGACCATGCTGCTCCCCGAGGCCGCCAGGGTCCACTGAGGCCGCGGAGCCGGCCGCAGGGGGATCACTAGTATCCCGGGCCGTGCCCGAGGACCCCTACAGCATCCCGAGCGACCCGGCGAAGCGCATCAGCGCCGCCCTGACCGACGGTCCGGACCGCGCGCCGGCGCGGGCGATGCTGAAGGCGATCGGCTTCACGGACGAGGACCTCGCCCGGCCCATCGTCGGCGTCGCCACGACGTGGATCGAGACGATGCCCTGCAACTTCAACCAGCGCGAGCTGGCGCAGGACGTGAAGCGCGGCATCCGGGCGGCCGGCGGCACGCCGATGGAGTTCAACACGATCTCGGTCTCGGACGGCGTGTCGATGGGCACCGAGGGCATGCGGGCCTCGCTGGTCTCACGCGAGGTCATCGCCGACTCGATCGAGCTGGTGGCGCGCGGGCACCTGTTCGACGGCCTCGTGTGCCTCGTCGGCTGCGACAAGACGATCCCGGCCGCCGTCATGGCGCTCTGCCGCCTCGACGTGCCGGGCCTCGTCCTCTACAACGGCTCGATCGCGCCCGGGCGCTTCCGCGGCCGCGACGTGACGATCCAGGACGTCTTCGAGGCCGTCGGCGCGCACGCGGTCGGGCGGATGAGCCCCGCCGAGGTCCACGAGCTCGAGGGTGTCGCCTGCCCGGGGGCCGGCGCCTGTGGCGGCCAGTTCACCGCGAACACGATGTCGACGGCGCTCGACTTCCTCGGCATCAGCCCGGCGGGCCTCAACGGCATTCCGGCCCTGCGGGAGGCCAAGCACGACGCGGCGGAGGAGGCCGGGCGCCTCGCGATGCGCCTGGTCCGGGACGACGTCCGCCCGACGGACATCATCACGCGGGAGGCGCTCGAGAACGCCGCGGCGTCGGTGGCCGCGACCGGCGGGTCGACGAACGGCGTGCTCCACCTGCTCGCGATCGCCCGCGAGCTCGGCATACCGCTCGAGCTCGAGGACTTCGACCGCGTGGCGGGCCGGACGCCGGTGCTCGCGAGCCTCAAGCCCGGCGGCGACTACGTCGCGACCGACATGTACGACGCCGGCGGCGTGGCGCTGGTGGCGCGCGAGCTGACCCGGCGCGGGCTCCTCCACGCGGGCGAGCGCAACGTGGACGGGCGCACGATGGAGCAGATCGCCGCCGCCGCCGTCGAGCGCCCGGGGCAGCGCGTCGTCGTCTCGATCGACACGCCGCTCAAGCCGACCGGGGGCCTCGCGATCCTGCGCGGGAACCTCGCCCCCGAGGGCTGCGTGGTGAAGCTCGCCGGCCACGAGCGGATGGAGCACCGCGGCCCTGCGCGGGTCTTCGAGTCCGAGGAGGAGTGCTTCGCCGCCGTCAAGGCGCAGTCGATCCGGCCGGGCGACGTCGTCGTGATCAGGAACGAGGGGCCGGCCGGCGGCCCCGGCATGCGGGAGATGCTCCACGTGACGGCCGCGATCGTCGGCGAGGGCCTCGGGGACGAGATCGCGCTGGTGACCGACGGGCGCTTCTCCGGCGCCACCCACGGGCTGATGTGCGGCCACGTCGCGCCGGAGGCCGCCCGCGGCGGGCCGATCGCGGCCCTGCGCGACGGCGACGTCGTGGTGGTGGACGTCGAGGCCAGGGAGCTCAGGGTGGAGCTCTCCGACGACGAGCTCGCGGCCCGCCTCGCCGAATGGGGCCCGCCGGAGCCCCGCTACTCGCAGGGCGTCTTCGCGAAGTACGCGGCGCTCGTGTCCTCCGCCTCCGAGGGGGCGGTCACGCGCCCGTACCCCGGAGCCGCCTGAGGTCGGCTCCGGGGCACGGGCCCCCTCCACACGCCCGGACGGGAGGGGTGCCTACGTCCGAAGGGCCGCTACCGCCTCCCCGCCTTGGCCTTCGCATGCGCTCGGGCCTTGGCGTGGTGGTGGGCGACCTTCGTCCGGACGAGCTTGGTCCTGCCCTGCAGGGTGTCCGGCCAGAGCTTGGCCGCGGTGGGGCCGGCCTGGACGCGAACGGTGTACTTGCCGACGGCGAGGTGGGCGGCCGTCCGCTTCAGCGGCTTCCAGCGCGCGCTCAGCGAGATCGACTGCTTGCCCTTCGCACGCTTGCCGGGCGCCGGCACGCGGAGCCTCACCTGTGCGACGACCTTGGTCTTCTTGCCGACCTTGTGGACGAGCTGCAGCCGGATGGAGCGGGTCTGGGTCGGACCGACGAGCCGCACGGCCACGCCCGTCGCCGGGAGCGTCGTGAGGTTCACGGTCTTGGGAAGGACCAGGCCGCGGAGCCGCGACTTCGGCGCCGGGTCGACCGAGGCCGAGTTCGGCAGCGGCAGCGGCGGCGTGACGGCCGGCGGCGGCGCGCAGGCCGCGCCGGGCAGCGCCTTGATCTGGCCGCAGTCGGCCGCCGGGAGCACCCGGAGGATGCCCCACATGCCGGCGTCGGTGAACGGCCTGCGCATGTCGCCGTAGAAGTAGTCGCCCGGCGCCGCACCCGGGGTGATCCGGGCGTCGAGCGTCTCGGTCGGCCCGATCCCCAGCGAGGTCAGCACGTTCCCGTGGTCGATCGACGGGTCGAGCGGCCACGAGAGCCCGCCGAGGTTGAAGACGTGCATCTGCTCGCTGCCGGGGGCGACGAGCGCGTGCACCCGGACCGTGTCGCCCTCGCGGACGCGGAGCAGCGGCGTGGGCGGGGTCGTCGCGAACGCGTTGCCCGTGTCGTCGGCGAGCGGAGCGCTCTTGTAGTTGACGAGCGCGGGACCGTCGACCTGCGTCGGGTAGGGCATGAAGCTCGCCCCGATCTGCGGGTCCTGGTCGGAGAGGGCGACCGTGAGGTCGCGGTAGCCGCTGCCGTCGGTCAGGTGGACGTCGACCTGGCTGCCGAAGCGCGTCGGGTCGCCGCTGGTCGGGTCGAAGAAGGTGGCGCCAACCGGGGCCACCTCGACGGCGCCGTAGAGGCCGTCCGGCCCGGTGTCCGTGCGGACGCCGCCGCCGAGCCCGGCGTAGCCGTAGTCACTGATGAGCGCCGTGGCGATCTTGGCCGTGGGCGGGTAGAAGCGGTAGTCCCGCGAATCGCCCGGGGCCACGGTCTGCTCGGGGTTGTAGCCGGCGTCCACGCCGCTCGACTCGATCGCCCGCTGGAGCTCGTCCAGGTGGAACGACGCCCGGCCGGACTGGAGGCGGTTGGTGAAGTGGACGTTCAGGCACTGGCCGGCCGCCACGTGGATCACCAGCGGCTCGGGGTCCTTCGCGCCGGACATGACGGCGTCGGCCTCGTCGCTCGGCACGAAGGCGAGCGCGTGCCCGTCCGGGTGGCCTGGGACGTCGACCGCGCTGACGTCGACGTTCACGGGGTCGGCCGTGGCCGGGCAGGGGTCGCCCGGCCCGGTCGCGTCCGGCGGACGGCCGCCGGTCTCGGACGGCAGCGGCGCGCCGTCGGCCGGGACCGTCGTGCCCGGGAGCACCTGCAGGTTGGAGACCTGGTGCGGGAGCACGCGGATCAGGCCCCACGCCCCCTGCCGGAAGCGCCGGCCGATGCCGTCGTAGTACATGTAGTCGCCCGGAACGTGGTCCGGCCCGCCGGCGCCGCCGTCGAGCGCCAGCGTGAAGCGCTCGGAGATCCCGTAGTGGATCGTGTTCAGCGGGGTCGACTCGGTGTCGCCCGTCACCGGGTTGGTGTAGCGGTTCTCGAGGAACAGCGAGTGCCCGTCGACGTGCAGCGTGTCGACGCTCGGGCCCACGTTGATCGTGCGGATGACGAAGGGGTCACCCGCGTACGCGCGTGGCAACGGCGTGTACGGGTCGCCGTGCGCGTAGCTCGAGAAGAGCAGCGACGGGTCCTTCGAGCCGGGGCCGCCGAGGCGGTCGTTCCACGGCTCGGCGCGCAGGTTGAGCGTCGAGTCCGTGACCGGGTTCTCGTTGATCGTCCAGAGCGCGAACTCGCGGTAGCTCGAGTCGACGAGCCCCGGGATGAGCGCGTTCTGCGTGACGATGTCGGTGTAGGTGCCGGAGCCGTCCGTCGGCTTGCCGGTCGCCGGGTCCTGGTACTGGGCGTCGCGCGGCTCGACGATGAGCTGGCCGACCAGGCCGTGGCCCCAGTTGTGGATGCCGTCGACGTGGTCGTGCCAGAAGATGTTGTCCAGCTCGACGTCGGGGTACCAGCGGTACTGCTCGTACTCCGTGCCGGCGTACTCGCCGACCGCGTGGTCGTTCGCGAGCGGCTTGTTCAGCGTGACGTCGTTGCCCGCGATCGCCGTGACCTGCCGGACCTCGATGGAGTTGAGGCCCTGGCCGACCGCGATGAACACGCCCTCCCTGAGCGTGGCGGCGCTGGCGAGGTGCAGGACCGTGTCGCCCGGCGCGGCGGCGGAGGTGAGCTGCGACTCCTCCGGCGCCTCCTTGTACGGGCGGATCGACTGCTCGAACGACATGCCCGAGATGACGCCGTCCGAGGCCTGGGTGTCGAACTGCACGTGGTGGATGTGGATGTTGACCTTCGAGAAGCCGCCGAACTGGCTTGCGTTGGGCAGCTCGCTCGAGAGCGTGACCGCCACGCAGTCGCCGATGTTGGCGCGGATCGCGAGCGGCTCGGCCGGCTTCTTGCCCGAGAGGACGTCGGCCTTGTCCTGCGCGAGGACGTAGATCTTGCCGTTCTGGTCGATCCCGCCCTTGGCGGTCACCTGGATCGGCAGGTTGATGGCCACGATGTTGT
>DATFWK010000032.1:0-14716 GCA_035259345.1 Miltoncostaeaceae bacterium
GGCGGGTGAAGTGAGCCCGCCGGTCAGGGTCGAGCGGACGGATGTCGAGCTGCTCGCGCCGCTCCTGGCGCTCGGAGAGCTCGGCCTCGGCGTGGCGCCGGCTGTCCGTGTCCGCGGTCACGCGGTCGTACTCCGGACCGAAGCGCTGCTTCAGGTTGCGCGTCCTCCGTGCGCGGAGCGCGCGCCAGACCGCCGCGATGATGATGACGGCGGCGACGATGGCGATTATCGCCCATACCCAACCGGGCATCGGTGGGCTCCTTTCCTCGGTTGCGAGGGATGTGCGCCGTCCTTTTCCCCGGAGCGGCCGGAGGTATGCGTTTCGACGCGCCGCCGGCCCCGGGGCGGGCGGTTGACGGGAGCCCGCGCCGGGTACTGGTGCGGCGCCCCCGCCGATCCCGCCGACCCAGGGACGACTCGTGACCGCCCTCCGCGTGAGCTCCGACGCCGAGCCCGGGATCCGCCGGATCGCCCGCGGCCGCCGCGTCGCGTACCGGGACGACCGCGGCCGGCCCGTGACGGACGTGCGCACGGTCGAGCGGATCGAGCGGCTGGCGATCCCGCCGGCGTGGACGGACGTGTGGATCTGCCGGTCGCGGCGCGGGCACATGCAGGCGACCGGCCGCGACGCGCGCGGGCGAAAGCAGTATCGCTACCACCCGGACTGGCGCGAGGAGCAGGACCGCATGAAGCACCGGCGGATGGTGCGCTTCGCCCGGCGCCTGCCGGCGCTGCGGGCGACCGCCCGGCGCCACCTGCGACGGAGGGGGCTTCCCCGGGAGAAGGCGCTCGCGACGGCCGTCCTCATCCTCGACCGGACCGCCATCCGCATCGGCAGCGAGGAGTACGCGCGCAGCAACGGCACCTACGGCCTCGCGACGATGCGCTCCCGTCACGTCACCGTCGAGGCCGACACGGTGATCCTCGACTTCACGGGCAAGGGCGGGAAGCGGCACCAGGCGGAGGTCACCGACCCGGCGATCGCCACGGCCGTCAAGGCCATGGACCGCCTCCTCGGCCAGGAGGTGCTCTCGTACCGCGAGGACGACGGCGCTGTCGCGGACGTCACGTCCGGGGACATCAACGACTACATCAAGGAGATCGCCGGCGAGGAGTTCTCGTCGAAGGACTTCCGCACCTGGGCCGCGACCGTCGCCACGGCGGTCGCGCTTGACCTGATCGGCCCGGAGGAGACCGAGCGCGGCCGGCTGCGCGCCGTCCGCGACGCGGTGAAGGCGGTGGCGCTGCTGATCGGCAACACCCCGACCGTCTGCAGGGCCAACTACATCGACCCGAGGGTGATCGACCGGTACATGGACGGCTTCACCCTCTCCACGCCCCGCCCGCGCGTGCGGGGCGCGGGACGCGGCCTCAACATGCACGAGGAGCTCACGCTCGCGCTGCTCCGGCGGCGCCCGCGCAGGCGTCGCAAGGCCGGTTGATCGCTCACCGGAGGTGTTTGCGCCGCGGGGAGCGGGGAACTGCGGTGCAGACGGCAAGCGCCGGAACGGTCCCTAGACGAAGGAGGGATGCCAATGAGCGCGCGCGAGCGCACGAGCATGATCAGTGATCCCAGCGCCCCAGGCGACCTGCGTGGCCGCGAGGTGCGCGACTCGTCGGGCGACAAGATCGGCAAGGTCGAGGGTCTCTACACCGACACCCGCGGCTCGACGCTGCGCTACCTCGTGATCAGCACCGGCTGGTTCGGCACGAAGCGGCACATCGTCCCCATGGAGGACGTGCATTTCGACCGCTCCGACGACGCGGTGACCCTGCCGTACGGCGAGTCGCAGCTTCGCGGGGCGCCGACGTTCGACGACTCGACCGACCTCGGCCGCGAGGAGGAGCAGCGGATCTACGACTACTACAACCTCCCCTATTACTGGGAGTACGTCCGCGCGAAGCAGACGACCCCGGCGCCGACGCCGGAGATCGCGCAGGCGGACGTCGCCGAGGCCTTGGAGCGCGGCGAGGACCCGCTCCGCCGTGACGCCCCCGACAGCTTCGGCGCGGGCGACGAGGCCTACGACGAGAGCTACGCCGACATGGCCGGCCCCTCCCGGGTCCGCTGGTACGACGACTGGTAGGCCGCTTCCCTGCGGTCTGCGTGAAGCGGCGGCGGCTTGCCTCGGCGAGCCGCCGCCGCGCATTTGCGGCCGGACCAGGCGGTCAGGTCCCGGGTGTGACCAGCGGCCCCATCCCGGCGCACGGTGATCCGACCCGAAGCCTGAAGTCCTTCCCCGTGCGGTTCACATAGAGCGGGTCCGCCACGATGTTGCTCGTAGCGGTGAAGCCCCGCGGGCTCTGGATGTTGCCCTGCCGCCCGCCGAACACGCAGTTGTGGTTGACCACGTTGCCCCTGCCCACGGCGCTCGGCCAGAAGCTCTCGACGTTGAAGCGCACCTGGGCGTTGGTGATGACGTTGTCGCGCGCCACGTTGTTGTTCGACGTCGTGGCGCCCTCGCCCGAGAAGATGATCCCCTCGCCGTTCGCGTCGATCACGTTGTTGGCGATCAACGTGCCCTGGGCGTCGGGGTACAGCTGCACGCCGCGGTCGGCGTTGTCGTAGATGTAGTTGTTCCGGATGATCGTCCGGTCCGCGGCGGCCACGTAGATGCCGTGGTCCATGTTCGTGCGCGGGATGACGCCGCAGTTGTGGATGCGGTTGCCGTCGAGCACGACGTCACGCGCCCGGCCGAAGCTCGAGTTGCCGAGGATGAAGCAGATCGCGGTGTTGAAGTTGGTCACCTCGTTGCCCTGGAAGGTGATGCGATCGCCGTTGACGACCGGCGTGCCGGCGCCGCCGCCGCGCCCGTCGATGAAGATGTGGCTCACCACGACGTCGTTCGCCGCGTCGGTCACGTAGAACCGCCCGGCCACGACGGCCCTGCTCGCCGACGCAGGATCCGTCGTCAGCGTGATCGGGCTCCCCGGCGCGCCGCCGTGGTCGAAGCGGGCGCCGCCCGTGTAGGTGCCGGCCTTCAGGCACCCGGCCTGGCCGGCGGCGAGCGACGCCACCAGCTTGTTGACCGTGCGGTACGGCGCCGTCGTACTGCCCGCAGCGGTGTCGCTCCCCGTCGGGGAGGCGTACCTCGAGCAGGATATGGCGGCTGACGCCCCGCCCGGGCCAACGATGAGGCCGACCGCTGCTACGGCCGCCGCTGCGGTAGCGGCCGTCACGATCCCCCTTGCTCTCATCGGTTCCCTTTCTCCATGTGGAGTCGCGCGCGCCGGAGCCGCCCGGCCTCCAGGCCGGCACGGCTGGTGAGGCGGATCGAGCGCCCGGTGTGTCGCCGCCGCGAGCACCTCGCGGTGGGGCCACCGAGTGATCGACGTTCCGGTCGCGCTCAGGTGGGACCACGGTCATCCGACCGCGGTCTCGTCACACGTTTGATACGTGGACGACTGCCGAATGTCGTCGATGAGGTCTGCCATGTTGCGTCCCTGTCCAGGGAACGCAGGCAGCGTCGATCGACACCCCGGACGAGGCGACGAACGATCAACCGGCTATGGCACCGGGCACGATTCCCCACTGCTGCCCGGCGCGGGCGGCCGACGCTTTACCCCACACTCCCTGAGGGACGAACGTACATCAGCCCGAGTGCGTTGAGAAGATAGCTTTTGCCAGCTTATGCGGGGTTTTTGTGTCGAAGACGTGAACCTCGCCGAACGTATGGTCCCCGAACGTATAGGCGTGACCGCTCGAGGCCGCCCACCCCCTGCGCGACGCGGCGAGGGCGTCAGGAAGGCGGGCCGGAGGCGGCGGTGAGCCGGTCGATGGCGCGCTGAACCTCGGTGGCCGCATGCGCGATGCGGCTCTGGAGGCCGGCGAGCTGACTCAGGGCCGCGCGGTGATCGTCCATCCCGACCTCGTCACGCGCGACGGCGAGCTCGTCGAGCGCCTGCGAGAGGAATCGCTCTGCCGCGTCCAGCATTCCGGCGACGTCGGGGTCCATGCGGACGAGCCTAGTCGAGCATCTGGAGCACCCGCTGCGCCCGCGAGAGCCGCGACCGGTGCCAGCTGAGCGCCGCCTCCACCCCGCCCCGGTCGCCGGTCAGGTCGCTGGTCGTCAGGTCCTCCTCGTAGTACTCGAGGGAGGCGGTCTCGTCCTGCTCGACCCTCCGTGCCATGCGCCGCAGGATCCGCTGCATCGCCTCGTCCAGATCGACCGTCGCCGGCCAGGGCAGCCCCGGCGGCTCCAGCATCAGCTTGAGGTTGACCGCGTCGCCCATGTCGTCGATGGCGCTGGGCTTGAACGCCTGATTGCGATGGACGTCGAGGGCGGTGGAGACCAGCGCGTCGAGGGCGAGCTGGCGAACCTCCTCCAGCTCCGAGCCCGAGAGGGTGAGCGTGGACGGGCGCGTCATGGCCGCGATGCTCCCACAGATCGCCGGCGGCCTCGGGACGCCCGTTCCTCGGCGAGCCGCCACCGGCCGCAGCGCCCTATTCCGTGTGCTGCGACGGCTCCACGCGAACCGGGCTTCGCAGCGCGGAGAGGAGATCGGCGAACCGCGTGGCCGACCGCAGCGCGTAGTCGCGGTTGTTGTTGTTGAACCACACGGCGCATGGGTCGTGATCCCGCTCCCCATGCGGCTTCGTGGTCGAGCTCGTCCCGGTTGGTGGCAAAACCAGTGGCATTAGGTGACGAGCGAAAGGGTCAGGGTGACCAGGAACCCAGCCACGGCGGCAACGAGGACCACCACGACGAGCGCCTGCCAAAAGCGGCCTCCTTTGGCGCCTTCGAGCTCCCATGCGCCCAGGAACACGCGGTACGTCCGGAGCCACCACTGGCGCTTCTCCAGGTGATCCTTCTCGTATCGGAAGAGAAGCCACGCAACGGCGATCACTGCCGCAATAATGATCCCGCCGATGATGTAGTTCAGGGTGTCGTCCTCTCCTTCACCCGGCCGATGCTCTGTGCGTGAGGCGCTCACTGTCAACGAGGGCCAGCCGTTAGCTCCGCTGCGCCGCGCGCCATGCCTCGAGGCGCTCGGCGGCCGTGGACCGCTCGGCCGGCAGCGCGTGGCCGTAGAGCCGGAGCACGAGCGCGGCGTCCGTGTGCCCGAGGAGCTCAGCGACGGCGTGCACGGTGAGCCCCGCGGCGAGCCAGAACGTCGCCGCGGTGTATCGGAGGTCGTGCACGCGAAGGCCCGGCAGGCCCGCCTCCGTTCTCACCTGGTGCCACGGCCGTCGATGCTCGGTCGGGAACACGAACGATCCGTCCGCCGGCCGCCCCGTCGCCATCCGGTAGCGGAGGAGCCGCCCCACGAGCTCGCCGCCGAGCGGGACGACGCGAGAACGCCGGCTCTTCGTCGGCACGAGGCGCCGGCCGCGGTCGAGCGTGGAGTGGACCTGCACCGCCCGGGCGTCGACGTCGAGCCCCTCCGGGCCCCACACGAGCGCCCGCATCTCGCCGAGCCTGAGCCCGGTCCCGAGCGCGAGCGCGACGAGCGGGCCGACCGCAGGGCTCCAGTGCCCGTCCGCGACCTCCTGGATCGTGTCGGCCTCCTCTGGGCTGAGGAACCGCGCAGGAGCCGCTCTACGCCCGGAGCCCGGACGCCCGCGGCGGGGGTCGTGTCGATGACCTCGAGCTCGACCTGGCGCTGGAGCGCGATCCGCAGCGCATCCCGGACGTTCAGCGCGGTCGCGGGGCTCGCCGAGACCGCGGTGGCGTGACGCCCGCCCCCAGAACACCGCGACGACCAGCGAGCGCGGCTATGGCTGGTCGCATCAGCGCCTCCGCGCCGCCCTGGCGAAGGTCGTCGACGCCGGAGAGGCAACCAACGGCGTGATTTCTGCGTTCGACAACCGCGAATGGCCTCCGCGTCCGTTTTGGATCGCCGGCCTCGCGTGCTTCTACAACGAGAAGGTCGACCTCTCCCTCGACATCGAGCTGCAGTAGCTCAGCCGGGCAGCGTTAGGCTCAGAAGCAGCGCGTCGGCCTGCCCGAACGTCACCCGCATCTGCTCCTCGATGTCCATGTCGAGGTATTCCTGCATCGCCTCGGCGGACAGGAAGCCGACGACGATCGTCATGCGGGTGCCGCCCCCGGCGCGCTCGGCGAGCGTCAGGCGCATCGTCGTCGGCGGGATGGCCGGGTTCGGCTCGCCCTGGTCGTCCAGGAAGCCGTCCTCCCACTCCATGCCGCGCGGGGCGTCGACGGCGCTGATTCGCCAGTACGCTTGGATCTTCTGCCCGTCCGGAGCGGTCACGTGGGCCCGCACGAACCCGCCGACCGACAGGTCGTGGTCGGTGATGGTCAGCGGGTAACCCGGCGGGTTCCACCACTGCTCAAGCTGACGCGGGTCGGCGTAGAGCTGCCACGCGCGCTCGACGGGGGCGTCGAACTCGGCGGTCAACGTGACGGTCTGCGCGGCCGCGTCGTTGGCGACGTTCGTCAAGGGCATGTCGTTTCTCCTCCGTTGTGCTGGTCAGTCGAAGAGTTCAGTCGGAAGGGTCGGACACAAGCAGGTCGTCCATGCGGGCGACGCGGTCGCGCCAGATCAGTTCGAGTCGGTCGAGGGCGTCGTGGGCAGCACGCAGCGACGCGGGGTTGCCCGCGACCAGATGCTCCCGGCCCTTGCGTTGCTTGGTCACGAGCCCCGCCCTCTCCAGGACGGCAACGTGTTTCTGCACGGCCGCGAAGCTCATCGGGTACTCGCGGGCCAGAGCCGACACGGAGAACTGCTCGCCCATGGTGCGCCGCACGATGTCGCGCCGGGTGGCGTCCGCGAGGGCGTGGAACAGCAAGCTGACGTCGGCCTGATCTACAACCATACGGTTGTATATAGCCCAGGACCTGCGCGAGCGCAAGGGCCGAACTAGCGTGATCGCTCGTGTACCCAGGAGCCCACGCATTGACGCAGCCGGACAAGCCCGCCCCGTGCCAAGCGCGCCCGTTCCCGCACACACGGGTGAAGTAGACTCGCCGCCGTGTCGCGGCTGCGGGCGAAGCTCGAACAGATGCGCGAGCTCGAGCGCCAGGCCGTCGACGACGCCGAGGCGGCCGCGCATGGAAGGCGCCTCATCGGCCGGCGAAGCGGCGAGGACGACCGCGAGCGCCTGCGCGGGATCCCCATGATCGGCGGTGCGGCAGGCGCGATCCCGGGCACGCTGCCGCACGTGGACGGCGTCAGGAACGTGGGCCGGCGGCGTCGGGATCCGTAGGAACGGCGCCTCCGAGGTCGCTCAGCTCATCCTCGAGTGCGTCGCGCTCGAGCGCGTAGCGCCGACGCTCCTCCTCGCGAGACTGCTCCGTCTCGCGCTCAATCCGCGCCTCGGCATCGACTCGGCCGCTCGAATAGAAGGAACCTCTGCCGGCTGCCTCATTGATGACCTGAAGCCGCCGGTCCCTGCCGTCCTGGTCGATGGCGGCCATTCTGGCCCGGTGCCTTTCCTCCGCGGCTGGCAGCTCCCGAGTGATCTCGTTGCGCCGACAGGCGTCGCGTTTCCTGCTCCGACGTGCACCGGAGATCCACTGCGCGACGAGGACGACGGCAGTGCCCCCCTCGCAGTCGCCACGGCCGTGATGATCTCAGGCGTGGTCATCCTCCCGAGGCTATCCCCGGCACGGCGTCAGGAGCGCGGACCGGCGCGGGCGCGTTGACGCGCCCCGCCCCAGGTAGGCTCGCGAGAATGGCGAGCTACTCGGTCAGGCTGCCGGCAACCGGCGACTTCCGCTGGTCGGAGTCCGACGCCCAGAGAATGATCGGCATCGAGCTATCCGGATCGACGCCCGCCTGGCCTCTTCCGGTCTGCACGTCGGCCGTGGTCGAGGACGAGGGCCGCTTCCTGAGGCTCACGTTCGAGGCCTAGCGCCACCGTATCTAGTGGCAAATCTGGTGGCAAACGTGCCGCTCGGTGCCGCTCCGTGCAGGATGACGGCACCGAGCGAAAACTACCGTCTGAGCAGGGAAAGCAGCTCCGTGAACCGCGTGGCGGACCGCAGCGCGTAGTCACGTGAGTTGTTGTTGAAGACCACGGCGACCTCCTGCGCCCGCTCGGCCATCTCGAGGACGGGGTCGAGCCACTCCTCGAGCTCGGCGTCGGTGTACTGATGGTCGAAGCGCTCGGCCACGGTGGTCCCGCGGTTCCACGTCTCGGCGTTCCGCCCGTGCATGCGGAGGTAGGCCAGCGCCTCGCTCGTCACCTCGACGATGGGCGGCATGGCGTTCGCCGCCTCGATCCGGGGCGCGTCCACCGCGACCCAGGCGGCGCCGTGCTCGGCGAGGAGCTCGGCCGCCCGGGCACGCTCGTCCGGCTCGGCCCAGGAGCGGTGGCGGAACTCCACGGCGGCCCGCGCGGGGCGCAGGCGGGACAGGATGTGCTCGAGCTCCTCGCGCTGACGCTCCCCGGAGACGACGAACGGCGGCAGCTGGACGAGCACCGCGCCGAGCTTGTCGCCCAGCGGGCCGACGGCCTCGAGCAGCGAGTCGATCACCGCGTCCCGTAGCTCCCGGCTCGGTCGCCGGATGCGGCCCTTGGCGTCGTGGCTCGCCGGCAGCTCGCGCAGCGGCGGCGGCAGCCGGCCGGGGTCGCTCGGGTGGCCGGAGATCACCTGGTGGGCCTTGACGTGGAAGCGGAAGCCGTCCGGCGTACGCTCGGCCCAGCGCTCGGAGGTCTCGACGGTCGGGAGCGCGTAGAAGGTCGAGTTGACCTCGACCATCGGGAAGCGCTCGGCGTAGTAGCGAAGCCGCGCCTCGGCGTCGGACTTGACCTCCGGCGGGTACCAGCCGGCCTTGATGAACCCCGGATCGGTCCACGAGGCCGTGCCGACCAGCACGCCCCGCCCGCTCACCGCCGGGTCAGGCGTCGCCGAGCCGGTCCAGCGCCTCGTCCACGCGCCGGCGGTCGTCGTCGCTCAGCGCCACCGCGGTGCCGGCCGCCTTCGGGCGCCGCCGCGCCCACGCGCGGGTGATGAAGGGGATCGCGGCCAGGCCGAGCAGGACGGCGATGCCCGGCACCAGCCAGGCGACGAGGTCGAACCCCTTCTTCGGCGGCGTCGCGAGGATCTGGCGGCCGAACTGGCTCTCGAGGTCGTCCAGGATCTGCTGCTTGGTCTTGCCCTGGTCGATCTCCTGCTTGATCTTCGTGCGCACCTCGGCCGCGAACCCGGACGTGGAGATGTCCACGGTGGTCCCGCAGGTCACGCAGCGGACCTCGCGGGCGACCTCGTTGACGGTGAGCGCCTGAGCGACCGCGGGGACGGCGAGCAGGGCCAGGGCGAGGAGGAGCAGCAGGCTGCGCTTCATGTCTTGAGCAGGGGGTTGACGACCTGGTCGAATCCGCTGATGTCCGCCGGCGTGAGCGGGCCGGGCACGTAGAGGGCGACCTTGCCGCTCTTGTCTACCAGGAACGTCTCGGGGACGCCCGTGTAGCCGAACTGCTGCTTGGTCTTCTGCGAGCCGTCCCGCAGCGACGGGTACGTGAGCTTGTACTTGTGGATGAAGGCGACGGCGTCGTCGGTCACGTCCTCGACGTTCAGGCCGAGCACCGTCAGGCCGCGGCCCGCGTAGCGCTTCCAGATGCCCTCGAGGACGGGCGTCTCGTCGCGGCACGGGCCGCACCAGGACGCCCACACGTTCACGAGCACCGGGTGGCCGCGGAGGTTGGCCAGCGAGAGCTGCGAGCCGACCGGGCGCACCGTGCCGCCAGCGCTCAGCACGGGCAGCGAGTACACCGGGGCCGGCTTGCGCTGGGCGGGCGCGAGCACCTCGTCGGCGACGAAGCGCGGGCCGTCGTTTCGGCGGTTGACCAGCCCGACGATCAGCAGGATGACCACGAGCACGGCGACGCCGACGCCGATGGCCACGCCGATGATCCTCCCCCGGCTCCAGCCACCACCCGACTCGCCGCCGGAGCCCTCGACCGCTTCGACGTCGCTCACGACACGACTGTAGCGCGCCCTGGCCCGGACCCGGTCCTGGGCGCGCTCAGCCGCGACCGCCTACGGACGAACGACCCGGAAGGTCCAGCCCCCGACGGCCCGGGCGCCGTCGCGGTCGTTGACGATGACGCGGATGCGGTGCAGCCCCTGGCGGAGCGGCACGGAGGCGACGATGCGGATGCCCTTCAGCACCCGGATACGGACCGGACGCCCGTCGACCAGCACGCGGGAGATCCGCCGCACCACGGGCTGGTCGTCGCGCACCATGACCGTCAGTCGCACCGGCCGGCGGGTCAGCACGAACTGCTTCGGGCGCGGGAACGACCGCAGCCGCACGATCTTCGGCGCCCGGTTGACCACCCGGAACGTCCAGTCGCGCACGCTGCGGATGCCGTTGGCGTCCACCGCCAGCAGGCTCGCCTGGTGCACGCCCAGCGACGCCACGCGGACGAACGGGAAGATGACCTGGCTGTTGCGGAACGCGACGCCGCCGATCCGGCGCCCGTCGACCGTGAGCGCGAACGAGCCCGTGCCGAGGACGGCGTCGTCGCTGACGGCGGCGCCGATCTGGAACAGCCGGCCCCGCACGGCCTGGCCCTGCGCCGGGTAGACCGAGAGCACCTGCGGCGCGGCGTTGGCCGGCCCGAGCGGCCCGTAGATCGCAGAGCGGGCGTCGCTGCCCGAGGCGATCTGCGCATCGGTCAGCGTCGCGTCGACGAGGCCGGCGGCGAGGTTGGACTGGCTGCCGGCGACGGCCTGCCAGCGGCGGCCGTTTGCCGGCGGGTCGTCCTCGAACACCTGGACGCCGCCGAACCGGAACGGCTCGAGCGCCTGCGTGCCGACCGTGAAGCGCAGGCTCACGGCGCTGTTGTTCGGCGCGCCCGTGTCGCGGACGCGGATGTACCGCCCGACCGCCAGGAACCCGGTCGGGAGACGCGAGAGGCCGGCCCGCGCCGCGGCCGTGACCGCGCTCAGGATGACCCCGCGCGGCTCGCCCGGGAGGGCCATGACCGTGTCGCCGAAGACGAGCCCGTCGTAGGCGCCGCCGGCGCGCGTGTCCGCGCTGAAGCGCATGTCGCCTAGCCGGTTGCTGCCGTCGAAGTGGTCGCCGCGGATGAGCGAGCCGTTGAGGCGGCCGAGCTCCATGCCGTAGCGGGAGTTGTTCGTGAACACCGAGTTGGTGATGCCGAAGCGGACGCCCGCGCCGCCGAGGAGCGCCCCGGACCCGGTGTTGCGGCGGCTGGTCGTGGCGTCGACCGCGAGGTCCGTGGAGCCCGCGTCGTCGCTCTCGATGCCGTTGCCGCGGTTCGACTCGATCAGCGAGCCGGCGATCTGGACCCGCTGGGCGTCGTCGACCAGGTCGATGCCGTCGTCCCCGTTGCCCCGCACGGTGCTCGTCTCGATCCGGTACGGGCCCGCGCCCGTCGCCTTCGACAGCGCGATGCCGTCGCGCCCGGAGCCGGTGACGGTCGTGTCGCGGATCAGGAGGCCCGCGCCTGACAGCAGGGCGATGCCGTCCGTCGCAGCCCGGTCGACCGTCAGGCCGGACAGCACGACGCCGCCCTCGGCGGCCGGCGGTGTGACGACGATGCCGCGGGCGTTCGGCGTCCGGCACGTGATGCCCTGGACCGTGACCCCGCCGCGCGTGATCTGGACGCAGTCCCCGGCGGTGTCGTTCACGCCGCCGCTGCCGGTGATGACCACCGCGGCGCCGGCCGAGGGCCGGATCGTCAGGTTCGGCTCGTTCACGAGCACGTCTCCGTACGTGCCCGCGCCCGCGACGATCGTCCACGGACGCGCGTCGTCGGCGCGTGCGAGCGCGCCGGTGGCGATCCGCTTGACCGCGTTCGAGATGGCGTCCGGGCCGGTGAGCGGCGCGCCGACCGCGGCGCCGGCGTCGTTGCTGACCTCGACGCTGCCGGGCCCGGGGTCGGCGAGCGCCGTGGATGCGCCGACGAGCGCGAGCAGGCCGCCGGCGAGGATTGGGATGAGACGGATCGGCTTCATGCGGATACGAATACTCGGCTCCGGAGACGAGACCCGCCCGACTCACCGGATCCTGACAATTCCCTTACGCCCAGCTAGCTCTCAGGTTCCCGAGAACCGGCGTCCTAGCAGGCAGAACAGGCTGCGGCGTGGGCGGGCGGCCGGGGGGCCGGCTCCTCCGCAGAGCCGGATTGCCGGCGAGCGGCCGCCTCAGATGACGTCGCTGAGGGTCGCCCGCACGTCGAGCGCGTCCCACGCGCCGACCAGGTCCATGACGGTCTTGACCGGGCCGGTGTCGCTGACGAGGACCACGAGCGAGACGCCCTGCCCTCGTAGCTCCCGGGCGAGCTGGAGGATCGAGCGAAGTCCGCTGGAGTCGATGAAATCGAGGTCTCGCGTGTCCAGCACGAGGGGAACCCCGTCGCGGGGCGGGCCGGCGATCCGGTGCTCGAGCTCGGGGACCGCAAGGAGATCGAGCTCGCCGGAAAGGCGGAACACCGACGCCCCCACCATGGGGAAGTGTCGGACGACGAGGGGAACCGGCTCGGCTGCGCTCACGCTTCGCTCCCTGGGATGGCGGCGCAATGAACGGGATGCGCGCCGCTGACGCGAACGTACCCGCGGCCCTCGGGGGCAAACGCCCGGAGCGCTCGAGCCGGCGGGCCGCGCCCGGCGCCGAGGCGCCGTCAGGGGGTCATGTCGCCCCGGTGAGGAGCGCGCGCACGGCCTCGCCGGGGTCCGGGGCGCGCATCAGCGCCTCTCCGACCAGCACCGCGTCCACGCCGGCCTCCCCCATCCGCCGGACGTCCTCCGCGGTGCCGATGCCCGACTCTGCGACCACGACCGTGCCCGCCGGGATGTCCGGCAGGAGCTGCAGCACGGTCTCGGGATCGACCTCCAGCGTGCGCAGGTCCCGGTTGTTGACGCCGATGATCTCCGCCCCGGCCTCGACGGCGATCTGGGTGTCCTCCTCGTCATGGACCTCCACCAGGGCCTCGAGGCGGAGGTCGGCGGCCGCCTGGAGCAGCTGGCCGAGCCGGTCGTGCTCCAGCGCGGCGACGATGAGCAGCACCGCGTCGGCTCCGGCGGCCCGGGCCTCGAGGAGCTGGTACTCGTCCACGATGAAGTCCTTGCGCAGGAGCGGGAGCCCGCAGGCGGCGCGGGCCTCGACCAGGTCGTCCAGGCTGCCGCCGAAGCGGGTCGGCTCCGTGAGGATCGAGCACGCGCCGGCCCCGGACGCCTCGTAGGCGCGCACGATCTCCGTGACGCTGGCCCCGGGCCGGATCGGCCCGCGGGACGGGCTCGCCCGCTTGACCTCGGCGATCAGCGAGACGCCGGGGGCGACGAGCGCCTCCGAGAAGGGGTAGCCGCGGTTGTCCGGGCCAAAGCGTGCCCGGAGCTCCGGCTCGGGCACGGTGCGCCGCCGTCTGGCGACCTCGGCCTCGGTCGCCTCGACGATGTCCTCGAGGAAGCCCACTATGCGCTCTCCGCCTCGGGGGCGAGGGCGAGCGTGGCCGCCACGAACGCCTCCAGGCGGCCGGCGGCCGCGCCGCCGGCCAGCGCCTCACGCGCCGCCTCCAGGCCCTGCGCGAGCGAATCAGCACCGCCGGCGATCCAGATCGCGGCGGCGGCGTTCACCGCGACGACGTCCGCCGCAGGCCCGGGCGCGCCCGCGAGCACGGACCGGATGCGGGCGGCGTTCTCGGCCGGCTCGCCGCCGGCAAGCGTCCCGTTCGCCGGGGCCGCGAGCCCGAGCCTCCCGGGGTCGATGCGCCACTCGCGCAGCTCGCCGCCGTCGATCTCGACGACCCGCGTCGGCGCGGCGGTGGAGATCTCGTCCATCCCGTCCTCGCCGTGCACGACGAGCGCCCGCTCGGCGCCGAGCTCGGCGAGCGCCTCAGCCATCCTCCGCACATACGACGGGTCGACGACGCCGACGACCTGGCGCGTCGCCCCGGCCGGATTCGCCAGGGGGCCGATCATGTTGAAGATCGTCCGCACGCCCAGGGCCGCGCGGACCGGCGCGACGTGGCGGAACGCCGGGTGGTGGCGCGGGGCGAACATGAACCCGATGCCGACGTCGTCGACGCACGCGCCGACCGCGCCGGGGCCGAGGTCGATGCGGGCGCCGAGCGCCTCGAGCACGTCCGCGCTGCCGCAGCGCGAGGTCGCCGACCGGTTGCCGTGCTTGGCCACGCGGGCGCCGGCCCCGGCCGCCACGAAGGCCGCGGCCGTCGAGACGTTGAAGGTCGACACGCCGCCGCCGGTGCCGCACGTGTCCACGAGCGGGGGCCGGGCGACCACGCGCTCGCTCCGGCGCCGGATCACCTCGGCGAGGCCGGCGAGCTCGTCCGCGCGCTCTCCCTTTGCCCGCAGGGCGACCAGGAACGCCCCCGTCTGAACCGGGTCGACCTCGCCGGACATGATCCGGTCGAGGGCCTCGGCGGCGCCCTCGCGCCCCAGGTCCTGGCCCGCGAGCAGGCGGTCGATCAGCGGCGCGATGCTCACGCGGACATCGCGAGGAAGTTCGCGAGCAGCCCCTTGCCGGCGGAGGTCAGGATCGACTCCGGGTGGAACTGCACGCCCTCGACCGGGAGCGTGCGGTGGCGGAGGCCCATCACGACGTCGCCGTCGCACCAGGCCGAGACCTCCAGCTCCGGCGGCAGGTCGGGGTCGACGACCAGCGAGTGATAGCGCGTCGCGACCATCGGCCGCTCGAGGCCGGCGAACACCGTGCGCCCGTCGTGGTCGATCTCGCTCGTCTTGCCGTGCACCGGCTCGCGGCCGCGCACCACGCGCCCCCCGAAAGCCTGGCCGATCGCCTGGTGGCCCAGGCAGACGCC
>DATFWK010000033.1:0-26130 GCA_035259345.1 Miltoncostaeaceae bacterium
GGCGAGCCACTCGCGCTCGTCGGCCATGCCGTCCGCGAGCGGCGCGTAGGTGCGCCCGGCCTCGAAGAGCGTGCCTGCCGGGTGCTGGCGCGCCTGGTTGCGGGCCGCTGCGCGCAGGAGCCCCGGGAGCAGCGACCGCCGCATGACGGCCATCTCCTCGCTCAGCGGGTTGGCGATCCTGGCCGTCCGGCGGCGGGGGTCGTCGGGCGCGAGGCACAGGCGGTCGGCGTCGCCCGCCGGCACGAAGTGGTAGGTGACCGCCTCGGCCAGGCCGAGGTCGGCGGCGCGCTGCACGAGGCGGTGGTGCATGGCCTGCCACGGCGTGCGCCGGGCGTGGGCGGCCAGGCGCGGCAGCCGCGCCGGCACGTGCTCGAGGCCGACGATCCGCCCGACCTCCTCGATGAGGTCGGCCTCCCGGGTGAGGTCGCGCCCGCGCTCGAAGGGCACGACGGCCTCGAGTGCCTCCGGGCCCGGCCGCACCTCGCACCCGAGCGCCTCCAGGATCTCGGCCGAACGGGCCGGCGGCACCTCGACGGCGAGCAGCATGTCCGCCCGGGCGTGGCGCATGCGCACCGGCGGCCGCTCGGGGATGGGCTCGCACGCGTCGAGCGTGCCCGGCACCAGTTCCGCCCCCGCCAGCTCGATCAGCATGCGGCAGGCGAGCGCCATGGCCCGGGGTGGCAGCTCCGGCGGCAGCCCCTTCTCGAAGCGCCCGCTCGCCTCGGTGCGAAGCCCCAGCCGCAGCGAGGTGTCAAGGATCGTGGGGCCGTCGAACGTCGCGGCCTCGAGCACCACGGCGGTCGTGCCCTCGTGGACCTCCGCGCTCTCGGCCCCGAAGATGCCGGCGATGACCGCGGGCTTCTCCGCGTCGCAGATCGCGAGCATGCGGGAGTCGAGGACGCGCTCCTGGCCATCCAGCGTCACGATCCGCTCGCCGTCCTCTGCTCGCCGGACGACGATCCGCCGGCCGGCGACCCGGTCGAGGTCGAACGCATGGAGCGGCTGGCCGGTGAGCAGCATCACGTAGTTCGTGATGTCCACGACGTTCGAGATCGGGCGCATGCCCGCCGCCTCCAGGCGGGCGCGCAGCCAGAGCGGCGACGGGCCGACGCGCACGCCGGTGAGCACGCGCGCCATGTACCGCGGGCAGAGGTCCGGGGCGCGCACCTCGAGCGCCACGTGGTCCTCGACCCGCCCGGGCGCGGTGGCCGGCGGGTCGTCCCAGGGCGGCGGGCGGAGCGGGGCGCCCGTGATCGCGTGCACCTCGCGCGCGAGACCCCAGATCGAGAGCTCGTCCGGGCGGTTCGAGGTGATCTCCAGGTCGAGGACCGTCTCGGCCAGGGGCAGCGCCTCGGTGAGCGGCGCGCCCGGCCGCGGCCCCTCCTCGAGCACCATGATCCCCGACCCGTCGGCTCCCAGCTCGACCTCGGTCTCGGAGAGGATCATCCCCCGGCTCTCGTAGCCCCGGATCGTGCGCCGCTCGAGGGTGAGCCCGCCCGGCAGGACCGCCCCGGGCAGCGCGACGGCCACGGTCTGCCCGGCCGCCACGTTCGGCGCGCCGCAGACGATCTGGGCCGGCTCGTCCTGCCCGATGTCCACGCGGCACAGGCTCAGCCGGTCGGCGTCAGGATGGCGCTCGGCCTCGAGCACGCGCCCGACGATGAACCGGGCCAGGTTGGCCTCGCCCCCGTCCACGCCGCGCCGGATGACGGCCTCGACCTTGGTCCCGGTCATCGTCAGCCGGTCCGCCAGCTCGTCGGCGGGCAAGCCCGGATCGACGTGGTCGGCGAGCCACGAGAGCGGCAGCTTCATGCTCGCGGCCTCACGGGAACTGCGCGAGGAAGCGCAGGTCGTTCTCGAAGAAGAGCCGGAGGTCCGGAACGTCGTGACGCAGCATCGCGACCCGGTCGATGCCGAGGCCGAACGCGAAGCCCGTCCACCGCTCGGGGTCGTAGCCGACGGACGTGAACACGTTCGGGTCCACCATCCCGGCGCCGAGCAGCTCGAGCCACTGCGAGCGGCCGTGGCGATCGGTCCACAGGACGTCCACCTCGACCGAGGGCTCGGTGAACGGGAAGAAGTGCGGCCGCAGCCGGATCTCGGCCGAGTGGCCCAGGAGCTCGCGGACGAAGTGGAGCAGCGTCCCCTTGAGGTCGGCCATCGTGAGGCCCTCGTCCACGGCGAGGCCCTCGAGCTGGTGGAACATCGGGCTGTGCGTGGCGTCGATGTCGTCGCGCCGGTAGGTCGTCCCCGGGCAGATCACGTAGACCGGCGGCGGCTGCGTCTCCATCACGCGGATCTGGACGGGCGAGGTCTGGGGGCGCAGCAGCTTGTCCGGATGGCCTTCGACGAAGAACGTGTCGCTGAGGCTCCGGGCGGGGTGGCCCTCCGGCGTGTTGAGCGCCGTGAAGTTGTGGTACTCGTCGTCGATCTCCGGCCCGTCGGCGATGTCCCAGCCCATGCCGAGGAAGATGTCCTCGACGTCGCGCCGCACGCGGGTGATCAGGTGGAGGTACCCGGTCGGCTGGGGGTCGCCGGGCAGCGTGACGTCCACCAGCTCGGCGGCGAGGCGCGCGCCCAGCTCGTCGGCCTCGAGCTCGGCCTCCCGCGCCGCGAGCGCCCCCTCGACGGCCTGCCGCGCGGCGTTCGCGGCCCGGCCGGCCGGCCCGCGCTCCCCGGGCGGGAGCGAGCCGATGGAGGCGAGCAGCTGCGCGAGCGGGCTGCGCCTGCCGGTGTGGCGGACCCGGGCGTCCTCGAGCGCGGCGAGGCTGCCGGCGGCGGCGACCTCGGCGAGCGCGCTGCCGGTGATCGCCTCGACGTCCGGTCCGCTCATCGGGCTGGCAGGGTACATCACCGCCCCTTCCCGGCATCCAGCCGGCGCGGCCTCGGCGGCCGGCCCCGGACGGGTCAGGCGGGAAGGGCGCCCGGGCCGAAGACGCGCACGAGCGCCCGGTCCCCACGAGGACCGGTGACGATCGAGAGGTACCGCGCGCGGATCGCGGTGCGCACCGGGTCCACCGGGCGGCGGAGGAACGCGAGCCCGACCGTCCGGGACGCGGGATAGGCGCCGGAGCGGACCGTCGCGACCGAGGGTGCCACGCCGTCCACCGGGACCGCGCACGCCGCGCCTGCCTCGAGCAGGGCCCGGGCGCGCTGGAAGCCCATCGCGCCGACCGCCTCCCCCCTGAGGAAGTTGGGGATGGACGCCTCGGACGTCATGGCGACGCTCGCCGCGTAGCGCGGGCCGGGCGGCGCCACGCGCTCGCGGGGCAGCGGCGGGCGGACGACGCCGAACATCGAGCGCTTGCCCTGGAGGGTCGGGCTCGACGGCACGACGGCGTGGATGTCGGGCAGCCGGTCCGCGGGCCACGCGGCAACGACGGCGGGCCAGGCAGTGATACCCCCGGTGAGGATCCCGCGCACCTGGTCGAGGCTCAACCCGCTCGAGCACGCGGGATGGCCCGTGGCGGCGACGAGCACGTCGGCGTCCCGGTAGAGCGGGACCACGCGGAACCGCCGGGACTCGGACGCGGTCAGCGGGCGGTCGAGGACCGCCGCGGCGTCGAGGGTGTCCCCCTCCGCCACCGAGGCGAGCGCGTCGGTCGTCGTCTTCCCGGTGATCGAGGTCATGTTCCATGAGACGCGGAACGGGCGCCCACGCGCGTGGAGGACCGGCTCCTTCGTCCCAGGCCGGACGATGAAGCTCAGCCACGAGGTCTCGTCCCAGACCTTCTCGGGCGTGAAGAGGACGATCTGACCCTCCTCAGGCGGCGTCGCCGCCATGGCAGATCCCGCAAGGAGGAGCCCGAGGCCGGCCCCGAAGGCCGCGAGTATGAGCGCGCCGATCCGTGGCATTCGGAGAAACCTAGAGGTCCGAGCCGGCTCCCCAAACCGAGCCGGTTCCGGCGCGGGGCTCAGCCCTCCGCCATGAGCGCCCGCTGGCGCAGCGCCTCGACGAGGATCGCGGCGCCGGCCGCGGCCACGTTCATCGACTCGGCGCCGGGGCGCTGGGGGATCGTCACCTCGACCACCTCCGGGGCGCCCGAGAGGCCCTCGAGCGCGCCGGCCAGGCCCGCCCGCTCCGCCCCCAGCGCGACCACGGTCGGGCCGGTGAGGTCGACCTCCCACGGCGCCGCCCCGCCCCGGACGACAGCCGCCGCGACCCGGAAGCCGGACCGCGTCCCGAGGTCTGCCGGCGCGACGCCGTCGAGGATCGGCAACGCGAACGTGGCCCCCATGCCGGCCCGCACGGCCTTCGGGTTGGCCGCGTCCGCCGAGCCCGGCCCGAGCGCCACCCAGTCGCACCCGATCGCCGCGGCCGTGCGCACCAGCGTGCCCACGTTCCCCGGGTCGGCGACCCCGGCGAGGTAGAGCGCGAGCGACGGCGGGAAGCGGACCGTGCTGAAGTGGTGCGGCCCCGGCTGCTCGAAGACCCCGATGACGCGCGGGTGCGCGGCCAGGCGGCTGACCCCGGCCAGGATCGCGCCCGGCACCTCGTAGCGCTCGTCGAGGTCGGCGGTGGCGGCGAGCCGCGGGTCGCCGGCGTCGGTCCGCTCGGCGTCGACGAGCAGCACCCGCGCGCGCAGCCCGTGCGCGAGCGCGGCGTCGACCAGGTCCTCGCCCTCGGCCACCACCAGCCGCCGCTCGCGGCGCACGCGCTTCGCGTCGAGCGCGCGCACCAAGGCGAGCGCCCGGTTGCGCGGGGAGGTGACCCTCCTAAGCGGCTTCCCGCGCGGCGCGCGCGCGGGAGCAGAGGGCGGCGAACGCCTCGGGCTCATTGATCGCCAGGTCGGCCAGGACCTTCCGGTTCAGCTCAACCCCGTCGCGGTTCAGGCCGTGGATGAGCTCGCCGTAGGTCAGCCCGTTCTCGCGCGCGGCGGCGTTGATGCGCGCGATCCAGAGCCGGCGGAAGTCGCGCTTGCGCACCCTGCGGTCGCGGTAGGCGTACCGGAGCGAGCGCTGGACCTGCTCCTTCGCGCGGCGGTAGGAGCTCTTCTTGGTGCCGAAGTAGCCCTTCGCCTGCCCGAGCACCTTGCGGCGCTTCTTGCGGGCCCCGACCGATCGCTTGACGCGCGCCATCTAACGCCTGCCGAGCATGCGCAGGACGATGTGCTTGTCGCGGTCGGAGAGCGTCTCGACACCGCTCAGCTTGCGCTTCCTCTTCCCGGACTTGCTCTCCAGGTTGTGGCGCAGGCCGGAGGGCTGGTAGAGCACCTTGCCCTTGGGCGTGACGCGGAAGCGCTTCGCTGCCGCGCGGTTCGTCTTCATCTTGGGCATGGCGTCAGGAGCTGGTCGGCGCGACGGTCTCGGAGGCCGGCTCGGGCGTCGGGGCGGGGCCGGGCTCGGACCCACCGTCCGTTGCCCTGTTGTCCGGCGCGCGCGCGCCGGCAGGGGCCTTCACCGGAGCCAACATCATAACCATGTTCCGCCCATCCAGGTTCGGGCGGGTTTCGACGACGCCGAGATCCTTCACCTCTTCGGCCAGCTGGTTGAGGATCCGCTCGCCGAGCTCCGGGTGGATGACCTCTCGCCCGCGGAACATGATCGTCACCTTGACCTTGTCCCGCTCCCGCAGGAACCGCACGACGTGGCCCTTCTTGGTCTCGTAGTCGTGCGAGCTGATCTTCGGGCGGAACTTGATCTCCTTGATGGTGATCGTCTGCTGGTGCTTGCGCGCCTGCTTGGCCTTCTGCTCCTGGTCGTACCGCCACTTGCCGTAGTCCATGATCCGGCAGACCGGCGGGCGCGCGTCCGGGGCCACCTCGACCAGGTCGAGGTCGGCGGCGGTGGCGATACGCAGGGCCTCGGGGGTGGGGACGATGCCCCGGTTCTGCCCGTCGGCGTCGATCAGCCGGACCTGCTCGACGCGGATCGCGTCGTTGATGCGCGTGACCGGCCCGGGCGGCGGCCGCATGTCTGGTCCGCGCCTAGGTGGCAAGCATCACCCGGCGGGGAGGCGTCGGCGAGCTCCTGGGGACGTCGCGGCTTCGCTTGGGGCGAAGCGTCAACGAAACGGCGTGTCGCAGGATGCGCTCAAAACAGGAAGTGCCGCCGACTGGCGGATTTCGGGAGGATAGCAGCGCCGCCGGGGGGGCAAAAGCGGGTCGCGGCGGCCGCCCGTCCGCTGGCAGCATGCCCCCGATGGTCCGCCGCAGGGTGATCGTCCACGGCTTCGTCCAGGGCGTCGGATTCCGGCAGTCGACGTGGGAGGCGGCCCGTGCCGCCGGCGTCGCCGGGTGGGTCCGGAACCGCCCGGACGGGACGGTCGAGGCCGCGCTCGAGGGACCTCCGGAGGCCGTCGAGCGGGCCCTCGCGTTCCTGCGGCGCGGCCCGCGCGGCAGCCGGGTGGACCGCGTGGAGGTCGTCGAGGAGACGCCCGAGGGGCTTGGCGGCTTCGCGATCCGTTGAGCGCGGAGGGGCGAGCAGTGCTCGCCCCTGGGAGTGGACCCGGCCGGTACTGCCCCGGCGTCCGAAGGCGATTCCAGAACAGCTTCTCCGAGCGCAGCCGGCGGTGAGAATCTCACGAGGGGCGTCACTGCCGGCCGACCGCTCCCTCGCCAGGCCTCCCTGTCGTCTCGCCCCTCGACCGGAGACCGCTGCCGAGGGGCCAGGACCGCTGGACGACGCCGGGAATCCCCCTCACGATCCGAAGGGGGCCCAACGGCCTTCAGACCCGCTGTTTAGGCGGCGAAGGCGAGCTGACGAGAGTTCGCAGCTTCAGGTTGTTCCCGGTTTTTGACGCGGTCCACCGGGTCCGCGGCTCGCTTACTGTTCCAGTCCCACCCCGTCGATACTGGTTCGGGCCCGTCACGGGATTGTAGCGCGGCTCAGGCGCCCGGCTTGCCGGCGACCATGATCGCGACCTCCGCCGGGAGGTCCACGCCGCCGTCCGCGGCCGCCGCCCTCGGCGCGAGGTGCGCGGTCAACTCGGATCGCACCTCCTCGCGGGCCGCGTCGTCCAGGCGGTTGGCGAAGAGGCCGTTGAGCGGCCCGCCGATGGTGGCCGCGTCGACGGCCTGGCCGACGTCCGAGAAGCGCATCGGCTCGCGCGTGACCTGCTCGTCGAGCACGCTGAGGCCGGCCTCCTCGACGGTCCGGGCCAGGACGCCCGGCAGGCCGTAGAAGAACATCATCGGGCAGACGCCGGAGAAGTAGGCGGCCCGCGACTCGACCATGTCGATGGCCGGGCTCCACCACACGTCGCGCGCGCGACCCCAGACCGTGAGCATGAGCCGCCCGCCCGGGCGCAGCACCCGCGCCATCTCGCGCATCGCGCCGCGGGCGTCGTAGGTGTACATCAGGCCGAAGCTCGAGATCACGACGTCGTAGCGGTCGTCGGGCTGGGCGAGGTGCTCGGCGTCGTCGACCGCGAAGTGCAGGTGCTCCCCGCCGAAGCGCTCCTCGGCCGTGGCCACCATCTCGGGGGCGAAGTCCACGCCGAGCACCGGGCCCGGCGCCAGCCGCTCGCCGAGCAGGGCCGTCGACTCGCCCGAGCCGCAGGCGACGTCGAGACCGCGCCAGCCCGGCTCCGCGGCGAGCGCGTCGAGGCCCATCGCCGTGTAGTGGCCGAGGCGGTGCGCCCAGAGCGCGCCGTAGATGTCGGCCACGCGGCCCCACGCCGCCCTGAGCCCGGCCTTCTCCCTCGGCTCGTCCATGCGCTCGCTCCCTCGCTGACGCCCGTGATCATAGGCTCACTACACTCGCCCGGTGCGCGTGCTCCTCATGCGGACGTGCCTGTCCGATGCCCTCGCGCCGTCGGTCTGGCGCTCGGCCCGGCGGGTCCTGCGGCGGGCGGGCGTCGAGGTCGAGGTGCCCCGCGGGCAGACCTGCTGCGGCCAGCCGGCCTGGACCGCCGGCCACCCGGACCAGGCGCGGGCGGTGGCCCGCCGTGCGCTCGCGGCCTTCGCCGGCGACGCGCCGGTCGTGGTGCCCTCCGGCTCCTGCGCGGCCATGGTCACCCACGCCTACCCGGAGCTCTTCGCGGGCACGCCTGAGGAGCAGGACGCCCGGCGCCTGGCCGCCCGCACCCTCGAGCTCACCCAGCTGATCGAGCGCCACGGGCTCGCCGTGGCCTCCGCCGCCCGCGGCCGCGTCGCCTACCACGACTCCTGCCACATGCTCAGGCTGCTCGGCGAGCGGGAGAGCGCGCGCGCGGCGATCCGCCGGACCGGGACGCTCGAGCTGGTGGAGATCGAGGAGTCGTCGTCTTGCTGCGGCTTCGGCGGGGTGTTCTCGGTCGCCTTCCCGGAGGTCTCGGGGGCGCTCGGCGAGGAGAAGGCGCGCCGGGCCGCCGAGACCGGGGCCGACGCGCTCGTCGCGTGCGACCTCTCCTGTCTGTTGCACATCGCCGGGCGGGCGCGCCGGCTCGGCATCCCGCTGCGCCCACGGCACGTCGCCGAGGTGCTCGCCGAGTGAGGCTCCTCGACCGCCGGCGCCGCGCCCGCGCCGACGTGCCGGTCGCCTACCCCGAGGGGCCGGGCCTGCGCGAGCGCACGCGGACCGCTGTCGCGGACCCGGTACTGCGGACCAACCTGCACGCCGCCGCCGCGAGCTGGGCCCGCGGGCGCGAGCGGATGCGCGAGACCGAGGGGCTCGACGCCATGCGGGCCCGCGCGCGCGAGATCCGCCAGGGCAACGTGCGCGAAATGCCGGCGCTCCTCGAGCGGCTCGAGGAACGGGTCCGGGCCGCGGGCGGCGTGGTCGTCCGCGCCGGGACCCGCCAGGAGGCGGCGCGGTACGTGGTCGATCTCGCGCGGGCGCGCGGGGCGTCGGTCGTCGCCAAGTCGAAGTCGATGGCGACGGAGGAGATCAAGCTCAACGAGGCGCTCGAGGAGGCGGGCCTGCGGGTGGTCGAGACCGACCTCGGCGAGTGGATCCTGCAGCTCGCCGGCGAGCGCCCCGCGCACATCATCGCCCCCGCCGTCCACCTGAGCCGCGCGCAGGTGACCGCGCTCTTCCGGGCCCGCTCCGGCTCGGAGGTCGCCGACGAGCGGGAGGCGCTCGTCGCCCACGCGCGCGCGCGCCTGCGCGAGGACTTCGCCGCCGCCGGCATCGGCGTCTCCGGGGTGAACCTGGCCGTCGCCGAGACGGGGACGCTCTGCATCGTGGAGAACGAGGGGAACGCGCGGCTGGTGACCGCGCTGCCGCCGGTGCACGTGGCGGTGATGGGCGCCGAGCGCGTCGTCGCGGACTGGGAGGAGGCCGCCCACCTGCTCGAGGTGCTGCCGATGGCGGCCATCGGCGACGACGCCGCCACGTACGTGAACCTCGTCACCGGCCCCAGGCGGGAGGACGAGGCCGACGGCCCGACCGAGCTGCACCTGGTCATCGTCGACGGCGGGCGGAGCGCGCTGCGCGGCACGCCGTTCGAGGAGGCGCTCCATTGCATCCGCTGCGGCGCCTGCCTCTACAGCTGCCCGATGTGGCGCACAGTCGGCGGCCAGGCCTACGGCTCGCCCTACTCCGGCCCCATCGGCGCCGTCGTCACCCCGCTCCTGGAGGGGCTGCGGGAGCCGCGGTCGTCGTCCCTCCCGTTCCTCTCGTCCCTCTGCGGTGCATGCCACGAGGCCTGCCCGGTGGGCATCCCGCTCCACGACCTCCTGGTGCGGGAGCGCGCTGCGGTGCGCTCACCCGGCGGGCGCGCGGAGGGGCTCGCCGTGCGGGCATGGGCGGCCGCCTGGCGGCGGCCGTTGCCATATCGAGCGAGCGTGGTGGCGGCGCGGGCGCTGCTGCGCCTCGCCGGGCGCGACGGGTGGGCGCGGCGGCTGCCGGGCCCGGCCGCGCGCTGGACGGACCAGCGGGACCTCCCGACGCGATGGCCGCCGAGGGACTGAGCGAGGCCTTCCTCGAGGCGCTCGCGCGCCGGCGGGCGACCGGCGAGCGCACGCCGCCGGCGGAAGCGGCCGAGCGGGCCGTCGCCCGGGTCGCCGGCTGGGGCGCGCGCAGGGCGCTCGTCGCGGGCGACCCGTGGCTCGACGACCTGGGCGTGCCGGAGGCGCTCGGGGCAGCCGGTGTCGAGGTGCTCCGCTGGCCGGCGGAGCGCGGCTGGCGGGAGCTCCTCGGCCTCGACGGCGCGCCCCCGGCATGCGCTGTCACCGTGCCGTCCCTGGCCGTCGCCCGCCGGGGCACGCTGGTGCTGGAGAGCGCGCCGGGGCACGGCCGCTCCCTCGACGCCGTCGGCTGGTGGCACCTCGCCGTGCTCGACGCCGGCCGGATCGTCCCGACCCTGGCCGAGGCGCTCGCCCGCACCTACGCGCCGGGCCGGCGGCCGCCCACCGGGGTGTCGCTCGTGTCCGGGCCGAGCCGCAGCTCCGACATCGAGAAGATCGCCACATACGGCGCGCACGGCGCCCTGGCCGAGCACGTCCTGGTCGTCGAGGCCGCCGCCGCGTCCTGACGGTCAGCCCGCGGCGAGCTCCCGCTCGAGCGGCGTGCGGAAGCGAGGGGTCACGCGGGCCGGCCCGATGAGCTCCGCCGTCCGCTCGGCAGCCGCGCCGACGGCCGCCTCGGCCTCGGCGCCGACGTCCTCGAGCAGCCGCACCATGACGCCGTCGGCCGCCTGCGCCCAGCCGCCCACGATCCGCCCGTCCCACCACACCGTGGGGCCGATGTTCCCCGAGCGGTCGAAGAGCCGCTCGCGGTGCCGCCCCAGGTACCAGTCGCGGGCCCTCCAGCCCATCGCGGTCGGATCGAGCGCCGGGAGCAGCGCGGCCCACGGAGGGGGCGCGGCGACCGGCTCGAGGTCATCGGCGAGGGCCACACCCGCCCCCTCGTCGAGGGCCACCTCCGCGACCGGGATCGCCGCGAGCGCGGCGCGCGTCTGCGTGGCCGTCCAGCCGCTCCACCACCGCAGGTCGTCGAGCAGCGCGGGCCCGAAGCGCGCGAGCCACCGGCGGGCGAGCTCGGCGCGCGCCGCCTCCGGGGCGATGCCCTTCGGCCGGACCGCGGCGGGGATCGCCCAGCGGAACTGGCTGCTCGTCCACGAGCCGCGCGGGCGGCGCCGGACGATGCGACCGTCCGCGGCGAGCAGGAAGAGCACCCGGCTGGACACGGCGACCCTGCCGCCCCAGCGCCTGCCCTCGCCGACGACCAGCTCCGCGCGCAGACGCGGGGCGGCGGCAGAGAGCTCGGCGCCGGTGGCCTCGCCCGTCGCCGCAAGCGCTGCGAGCACCTCGCCCTCGACCTCGGCGAGCCACGCGGCGCCGTCCCCCGCCACCCCGCCAGCCTCGAGCGCCTGAATCAGCCGGCGGCGCTCGCGGGCCGCGATCTCACGGGTGCAGCCCGCGTCGACGAGCGCGGCGAGCGCGGGCGGCACCACGAACATGGTCCGGCGCATGCCGAGCATCCGGACGACGCTCTCGTCCTCGTACAGGGCCCGCTCGACCGCCGCGACCGAAGGGCCCGCCATGCGGGCGCCGGCCGCGAGGAACACCGAGGCCGGGTCGGTCGCGTGGAGCCCGACCAGGTCGGCGGCGATCGCGGCGACGTCGTCCGTGCGCGCGGGCGGCGCGAGTCTGTGACGGATGGCAAGCCGGGCGCGCCGCTCCCCGGCGGAGATGCGCCTCGGACCCGGCGGGATCAGACCGCGGCGGGCGCCAGCCGCTGGTGCGCCAGGGCCGCCGCCCCGCCGAGCAGGGCGACCGCCACCGCGATCGCCTCGAGCCCGAGCGCGAAGCCCAGCGCGTCGCCGCTGGCCACGCCGTACATCGCCCCCAGCGGGAGCACGATCGCGGCCTGCGTCAGGCCGACCCCCCCGGGCGCGGCCGGAAGCGCCCGCCCGACCGAGAGCGCGGCGATGATCAGCACGGCCGCGGTGAGCGGCACCTGCAGGCTGAACGCCTGCAGCAGGAGCGCCACGCCGGCCAGCTGCGCGACCAGCCCGGCGACGTGGAGGCCGAGCGCGCGCGACGCCGCGCGCCCGCACCCGAGCACGCCCGCGCCACACGCCACGGAGCCCGCGATGCCGCGGAGGCGGTTGGGCACCAACCGGACGATCCACGCGCGGGCGCGGGCGCTTCGGCCGAGCAGCACGCCCAGGATCATCACGGCGATCGCCGCGCCCACCGACGCGCGGCCGCCGGGCAGGGTGAACGGCAGCGGCAGGAAGAGGCCGACGGTCGCGACGATCAGGAAGGTGGCGGCACCCGCGACGATCCGCTGGCCCACCAGGCTGCCGACGATGCGAGCCGTGCAGCGGTTCTCGTGGCTGATGTGGCGGCGCACCGCCAGCACGCGCCCGACCTCGCCCATCTGGCCCGGCAGGAGCGCGTTCCCGGCCTTGCCGATCCACGTCGCGGCCACCACGTGGCGCATGGGCACCGCGCCGAGGCCGCCGGCGCGCATCCCGATGCGCCAGGCCGCGGACTGCACGAGCACCTGCACCATGAACGCGACCCCGGCGAGCGCGGCGAGGCGCCAGTCGGCGCCGGCCAGCGAGCCTGACAGGTCGCCGATCGCCATCCCGCGGCCGGACGCCCAGACGATCAGCCCGCCCGCGACCACAGATCCGGCCACCAGGAGGATGCGCTTCGAGCTGGGACGCGCGATGGCGGCCGAGGAGGCGTCCTGCACAGGGCCATCATTGCGCGGATCGCGGACGCGATCGAGGACTCCCGTCACGCGGCTCCGTGGGCGGGCCCCGATCAGGTGACCACGGCCTCCGCCTCGACCTCCACGAGCATCGCCGGGTCGATCAGCGCGCTGACCTGCACCATCGAGGTGGCCGGGCGGATGTCGGCGAACACCTCGCCGTGCGCGCGGCCGATCTCCTCCCAGCGCGAGATGTCGGTGACGAAGATCCGCGTGCGCACGACGTCGGCCATGGTGGCCCCGACGCCGAGGAGCGCGCGCTCGACGTTGGCGAGCGTCCGGATCGTCTGCGCGTAGGCGTCGCCCGCGCCGACCACCGAGCCGTCCTCGGCGGTCGCGGTCGTGCCCGAGACCCAGACCCGCCGCCCCACCCGGACCGCGCGGGCATAGCCGACCACCGGCTCCCAGGGGGTGCCGCTCGAGTAGGTGCGCCGGGTGGGCATCAGCGCCGCGCGGCCCGCATGGCCCGTTCCGCCTCGCGGCGCGCGTCGCGCTCGGCGATCGCGCGGCGCTTGTCGTGCATCTGCCGCCCGCGCCCGAGCCCGAGCTCGACCTTCGCCCGCCCGTCCTTCCAGTAGAGGCGCAGCGGGATCAGCGAGAGCCCGCGCTCGGTGAGCGCGATCGTGAGGCGCCGGATCTCGTGCCGGTGCAGCAGCAGCTTGCGTGGGCGGAGCGGCTCGTGGCCGTCCCTGCGAGCGTTCCAGTACTCGGGGATGTGCAGCCCGACGAGCCAGACCTCGCCGCCGTCGATGCGGGCGTAGGCGTCGCGGATGCTCGCGCCGCGCTCGCGCAGGCCCTTCACCTCGCTCCCGACCAGCACGAGGCCGGCCTCGACGCGCTCGGTGATCTCGTACTCGTGGAGCGCCCGGCGGTTGCGGGCGATGTCGCGGTCGCCCTCGTCGCGGCTCGGCTTCGCGGCCATCGGGGCAGGTTACCGGCGCCCGCGCGCCCGTCCGGCACGCCGCGCCGGGCGCGTCGCCGGCGCGTCGGCCGGCTCGAGGTCGACCCGCCCGCGGAGGCGGTCGACGTCCACGACGCGGACGGCGACCGGGTCCCCGATCGCGATGCGCCGCCCGCTCCCGTCTGCGACAAGGGCGACGCCCAGCGGGTCCGGGCGCCACCAGTCCTCGCCGATCCGGCGCGCCGGCAGGTAGCCGTCGTACGGCTCCGGCCCGTCCGGGCCGAACGCCGCGAAGAGCCCGCCGTCGCCGATGCCGGTCGCCTCGCCGTCGAAGGCCCGGTCGCCGTCCGCGTCGCGCAGCCGGTCGACGAGCAGGTGAGCGAGCGCGATCCGGTCGGCGCGGCGCTCCAGGGCCGCTGCCGCCCGCTCGGCCAGCGAGCTCCGCTCGGCCGCCTCCGCGCAGGTCGCGGCGTCCGGGCCCGGCTCGCCGAGCCCGAGCGTGTCGAGGAGCGCCCGGTGGGCGACGAGATCCGGGTAGCGGCGGATCGGCGAGGTGAAGTGGAGGTACGCGGCGCTCGCCAGGCCCGAGTGGCCGACCAGGTCGGCCGAGTACACGGCCTGGCCGAGCGCCTGGAGCACCAGCGTGACCACGGCGCGCCCGTGCCCGCTCCGGGCGACGTGACGGGAGACGGCCTGCGCCGCCCGGCGGACGGCCGCCGCGCAGTCGGTGGGCGTGAGCGGCCCGTCGGGGAGCGGCGGGACCCGCACCTCGAGCGCCTCGAGCCGCTCGTAGAGGAGCTCGACGGGACGCTCCTGCGGGTCCGGGTGGTAGCGGTAGACGGTCGGGCGGCTGCGGGCCAGCATGTGGCGGGCGACCGCCTCGTTGGCCGCGATCATGCACTCCTCGACGAGGCTGTGCGCCGGGGTCTGGCCCTCCATGCGGACGCCGGCGACGTGCGCGCCGGAGAACGTGAACGCCGGCTCGGTCGTCGCGATCTCGAGCGCGCCGCGACGCAGGCGCCGCCGGCGCAGGCGCTCGGCCAGCTCATGGGCCAGCCGCAGGTCGGCCTCGAGCGCCGGGTCGGCGAGGTCGCCGCCTCCGGCGAGGGCGGCGTCGACCTCGGGGTAGGTCAGCCGCCGGCGCGAGTGGACCAGCGCCCGCGAGAAGCGCCGCTCGAGCACGGTCCCGCGGGCGTCGACGAGCATCTCGACGGTGACGACCTTGCGGTCCACGCCCGGGCGGAGGCTGCAGATGTCGCTGGAGAGCCGCTCCGGCAGCATCGGGTCCACGGTGCCCGGCACGTAGACCGAGCAGCCCCGCCGGAGCGCCTCGCGGTCGATCGGGCCACCCTGCGCCACGTACCGGGCGACGTCGGCGATGTGGACCCAGAGGCGGATCGCCTCGCCCTCGGCGACGACGGAGACGGCGTCGTCGTGATCCTTCGCCCCCTCCGGGTCGATCGTGATGACCCGCTGGCCGGTGAGGTCACGCCGCTCCGGGTCCACCTCCAGGCTGGCGTCGACCGCGGCCTCGGCCTCGGCCAGGGCCGCTTCCGAGAAGGGGCGCCCGAGGCCCTCGCTTTCGAGCAGAGCGGCCATCGCGGCGCGGGCCGAGCCCACGCGGCCGTGCACCGCGACCACGCGGGCCCCGCCGCGGCCGATCTCGACGGTCACGAGGTCGCCGGGCCGGGCGTCGGCGCGGGCCCGTGAGCCCAGACGCACGGGCGGCCCCGTCGTGAAGGCCGGCTCCGCCGCGAGCGAGCGCCCGGCCGGGACGAGCTGGGCGACGACCCGCGTGCGGGCGTGCCGGGCGGCGCTCAGCCCCGAGCCGCTCGGGCCAGGGCCGCGGCGAGCGCCTCGTCGCGCGGTGTGGCCGGGTTGTCGCTCGCGGCGACGGCGGGGCGCAGCCCGCGCGCGGCGAGGTCCTCGCCCTTCGGGGTCCGGTAGGAGGCCACCGTCAGCTTAAGCGCGCCGCCCCCGCGCAGCGGCACCGTGGCTTGGATCACGGCCTTGCCGAAGGTGCGCGTGCCGACCAGCGTCGCACGGCCGTTGTCGCGAAGCGCGCCGGACACGATCTCGCTCGAGCTCGCGGTGCCGCGGTCGACGAGCACCTCGAGCGGCAGCCCCTGCGCGATCGTCCCGCCGCGCGCGCGCAGCGTCGCGGGCTTCTCGTGCGCCCCGCTGGTGGTGGCGACGACGGCGCCCTTCGGCAGGAAGATTCCGGCCACGCCGATCGCCTCGGAGACCAGCCCGCCCGGGTCCCCGCGCAGGTCCAGCACCAGGCCCCGCGCGCCGCGCTCGGTGAGGTCACGGACGGCGGCCTTGGTGGCCTTGGCGGAGCCCTGCGTGAACTGGTCGAGGCGGACGTAGCCGATCGGGCGCCCGCCCTGGCGGATCATCCGCTGCTGGACGACCTGCTCCTGGATCGTCCGCCGCACGAGCCGGACGGACCGCACCGGCTGCGACCCACGCGCGATGTCGACGCGGACGGCGCTGCCCTCCGGCCCGCGGACGCGCTGCATGGCCGCGTATCCGTCTGCGGCGCGCACCACGTGCCCGTCGACGCGCACGACGCGGTCGCCCGCACGCACGCCGCCCTTCGCCGCAGGCGAGTCGGGGAAGGTCCGCACGATGAACGCGCGCCCGCCCTGCGGCCGCCACTCGATCCCGACGCCCGTATAGCGACCGGCCTCGACGTCCTGGAGGTGCGCGAGGTCGCTCGGGTCGAGGTAGGCCGTGTAGGGGTCGTTCAGCTGCCTCAGCATCTGGTCCACCGACACGCGCCGGAGGGCAGCCGCGTCGACCGGCCTGTAGTAGCGATGCTGGAGCTGCGTGAGGATCTGGGAGTTGAGCGGGTCGGCCGCGTCGTCCAGGAAGAAGTCGCGCACGGCGGTTGGCCCGTCCCGGAGCGCGGTGATCCGGTCCGGGTGGCCACCCACCCAGACGCCGGCCAGGAACAGGACGAGCGCGCCGACGAGGCCGCCGAGCAGGGCGAACGGATGCCTCAGCGCGGCCGCCTGTGGATGGAGTCGCTCATCGTCCCCGACCGATGATAGAGCCGATCCACGCCGCGGCCCCCGCGGCCGGGGGCGGCGCCGGCTAGACCTTGAGGAAGCGGCGCAGCGTCACGCCGCTTCCGAGCGCGCCGATGAACGCGCCCGCGAGCACGAGCAGCGCGCAGATTGCCGCGAAGCCGAGCGCCGGGTTCGACTGGGCCGTGATGGGGCTGTCCGTGCCGGTGAAGATGCGGTCCCAGATCGCCGACTTCACGATCACCATCAGGATCACCGCGAGCACGGCGCCGACGAGGCCGAAGATGAGGCCCTCGATGACGAACGGCCATCGGATGAACCAGTTCGTGGCCCCGACGAGGCGCATCACCTCCACCTCTCGTCGCCTGGCGAAGATCGACAGCCGGATCGTGTTGCCGATAAGGAGCACGGCGGACAGGAGCAGGATCGTGATCAGCGCAAGGCCGCCCCATTTGATGACCCGCACCGCGGCGAGCAGGTCCTTCGCCTCGCGCCGGGGCGTCGTGAAGCCGTCCGGCGTGACCTGGTCCTTGAGCCAGCCGGGCAGCGGCGAGAGCTCCTGGACGATCTGGTCGATCTGCGCCGGGTCCTTCGGGGTGATCGTGAAGCTCGCCGGCAGCGGGTTCCCCGGCAGCAGCTTGAAGATCTCGGGCCGCTCGGCCTTCTGCTCGCGCAGCGCGTCCTCACGCGACTTGAAGTGGAACGCCCGGATGTTCGGGTCCCGCTGGAGCGCGGCCCCGAGGGCGCTGACCTGGGACGGCGTCGCGTCGAGGGCGACGTAGCCGACCAGATCGATCTTGTTGCGCTGGTCGTTGGCCGCGGCCTGGACCCAGAAGAAGAGCGCGAGGACCACCCCGAGCACCGCGGTCGCGATCACCACCGTCGCCGTCGCCGCCAGGGAGATCGCCGGGTTGGTCCGGATGGACCGCAGCGCCTCGACCGTGAAGAAGCCTAGGCGCCGGCCCAGCGCTCGTCCCCCTCCTGGTACGCCCCCCGGCGCTGGTCGCGCACGATCTGCCCCTGCTCGAGCTGGATCACCCGCATCTGCATCCGGTCGACCATCTGGCGGTCGTGGGTGGCCATGATCACGGTCGTGCCGGTCCGGTTGATCCGGTACAAGAGCTGCATGATCCCGATCGACGTCTCGGGGTCGAGGTTCCCGGTCGGCTCGTCGGCGATCAAGAGGCGCGGGTGGTTCACGAACGCCCGCGCGATCGACACGCGCTGCTGCTCGCCGCCGGAGAGCTCGTTCGGGAAGCGGTCCGACTTGTCGTCCAGGCCGACCAGCGTGAGGATCTCGGGCACCCTGCGCCGGATCACGCGCTTCGAGTGCCCTGTGACCTCGAGCGCGTACGCCACGTTCTCGAACACCGTGCGGCGCGGCAGCAGCTTGAAGTCCTGGAACACGCAGCCGATCTCGCGGCGGAGGTGCGGCACCCGGGTGCGCCGCAGGTGCCCCAGGTCGCGGGCGCCCACGACCAGCCGGCCCTCCGTGGGCTCCAGCTCGCGGATCAGCAGGCGGATGAACGTGGACTTGCCCGACCCGGACGGGCCCACCACGAACACGAACTCGCCGGCCTCGATGGCCAGCGAGACGTCGTCGAGGCCGAGGGCGTCGCTCGAGTAGCGCATCGTCACGTGGTCGAGCACGACCATCGGACCGTCGCCGGGGCGCAGCATCGAGCCGCGGCGGAAGCGCTCGGTGCGCCCGACCGTCCCGGCGGTCGCCACGGCCCCCCAGGCTTCGCCGGAAACGTCCGTCCGTGTCGTCGCGTCGGTCGTCAAAGGGGTGCTCCGCCCGGTGCCGTCGGCCCCGTCGGGGCCGGCCGATCCCACGTCTCCCGCGTGCTCAGTGGGAATCCGCACCTATGGGCGGCTTTTCGAGTGCCGGAGGGTACCCGCCGTCGCCATCCCAGTCAACGCTATCCGGCGGCCCGGGTGTCCAGCTTTTCGCGGATGCCGGCCTCGGGTCGCCCTCAGGCGGCGGAGCGCTCGCGGGCCCGCCGCTCGAGCTCGGCCCGGATGAACCCGTCCAGGTCGCCGTCGAGCACCGCCTGCGCGTTGCCGACCTCCTCGCCCGTGCGGAGGTCCTTCACCATCGTGTACGGGTGGATGACGTAGGAGCGGATCTGGCTCCCGAAGCCGATCGCCTGGCTGTCGCCGCGGGCGCGCGCCGCCTCCGCCTCGCGCCGCTCCAGCTCCTGCTGGACCAGGCGGGAGCGCAGCATCGCGAGGGCCGTCGCCCGGTTCTGCATCTGCGAGCGCTCGTTCTGGCACTGGACGACGATGCCGGTCGGGATGTGGGTGATGCGGACGGCCGACTCCGTCTTGTTGACGTGCTGGCCCCCCGCGCCGCTGGAGCGGTACGTGTCGACCTTGAGGTCCTTCTCGTCCAGGTCCACGTCGACCGAGTCGTCCACGAGCGGCGCCACGTCCACCGCGGCGAACGAGGTCTGGCGCCGGTGGGCCGCGTCGAAGGGCGAGAGCCGCACGAGCCGGTGGACGCCCCGCTCGGCCGACACCAGGCCGTAGGCGTTCGGCCCCTGCAGCGTGAGCGTCGCGCTCTTGATGCCCGCCTCGCCGCCCTCCTGGACCTCCTTGAGGTCGGCGCGCAGGCCGCGCCGCTCCGCCCAGCGCAGGTACATGCGAAGCAGCATCTCGGCCCAGTCCTGGGCGTCCGTGCCGCCCTCGCCGGCGTTGATCGTGACGACGGCGTCGCCGTGGTCGTGCTCGCCGGTGAACAGGCGCTCCTCCTCGAGCCGGTCCAGGTGCTCCGACGCACGGTCGAGCCCCTCGGTGAGCTCGGCCACGAACCCGTCCTCGAGCGTGCCCTCCCCGGCCTCGGCGCGGGCGAGCTCCACCAGCTCGGCGGCGTCGTCGATCTCCGCCGTGAGGCGGCGGTAGTCGCTCAGGCGGTCGCCGGCGGCGGCGTGCTCGGCCGAGGCGCGGGCCGCGGTCTGGGGGTCGTCCCAGAAGCCGGGGGCCTGCATCGCCTCCTCGAGCTCGCCGATGCGCGACTCGAGCGCCGCGGGGTCAAAGATAGTCGCCCAGGATCGCCGCGCGCTCGCGAAGGAGCGCCGATCGCTGGGCGAGGTCGTCGAGGTCGACGGCGGACGAGCGCTCGGTGCTCATCCGCTACGCCCCGTGGCAGCGCTTGTACTTCTTGCCCGAACCGCAGGGGCACGGGTCGTTCCGCCCGACGCGGTCCCACTCGCTGGCGACCCGCTGCTCCACCACCGGCACGGGGTCGCCGCCGTTGGGCTCGGGGGCCGCGGCCATCGCGACGGCCGCCTCCTCCTCGTCGACGGCCCCGGCGAAGCCCTGGATCGGGTCGTCGGCGTACGAGTAGCCGAGCTCGGCCGGCTGCTGGGCCTCCGGCTCCGGGGCGCGCTCGAGCTCGAGGTGGAACATGTAGCGGACGAACTCGGCCTTCACCGCGTCCATCATCTCCTCGAAGATCGTGTGGCCCTCGAGGCGGTACTCGGACAGGGGGTCCTTCTGGCCGAGCGCGCGCAGGTGGATGCCCTCGCGCAGGTAGTCCATGTTGTAGAGGTGCTCGCGCCACTGCTGGTCGATGAGCTGGAGCAGCACGAAGCGCTCCAGGTCACGGATCAGCGGACCGCCGTCCTCGTTCTCCCCGAGCTCGACCTCGCGCCGGTCGTAGGCGTCCATCGCGTCGTCCTCGAGGCGGTCGAGCAGCTCCTCGCGCGAGACCGTGCGGATCTCGAGGTCGCTGACGCCGAACGACACCGGGAAGTAGGTGCCGAGCTGGGTGAACATGGCGTCGAGGTCCCAGTCGCCGGCCGGCGACTCGCCGTCGTCGTAGTCGTCCACGACGGCGACGAGGGTCTCGGCGATCCAGTCCCTCGCCTGCTCCGAGAGGTCCTCGCCCTCGAGCACGCGCCGCCGCTCGCCGTAGATCACCTCGCGCTGCTTGTTGAGCACGTCGTCGTACTCGAGCACGCGCTTGCGGATGCCGAAGTTCTGCTCCTCGACCTTCTTCTGCGCCCCCTCGACGGTCTTGGAGAGCATCCCGGCCTCGATCGGGACGTCGTCCCCCGTGCCGAAGCGGTCGAGGATGCGGTACATGCGGTCGCCGGCGAAGATGCGGATCAGGTCGTCCTCGGCCGAGAGGTAGAACCGCGAGCGGCCGGGGTCGCCCTGGCGCCCCGAGCGCCCCCGCAGCTGGTTGTCGATGCGACGGCTCTCGTGGCGCTCGGTGCCGATCACGTAGAGCCCGCCGAGCTCCTCGACGCCGTTGCCGAGCTTGATGTCGACGCCGCGGCCGGCCATGTTGGTCGCGATCGTCACCGAGCCGGGCTCGCCCGCGTCCTTGATGATCTCGGCCTCGCGCTCGTGGTGCTTCGCGTTCAGGACGTTGTGCGGGACGCCGCGGCGGGTGAGCTTCCCCGCGAGCATCTCGGAGACCTCGACCGAGATCGTGCCGACCAGCACCGGCTGCCCGCGCTCGTGGCACTCGGCGATGTCGTCGACGACCGCGCCGAACTTGGCGTCCTTGGTCTTGAAGATGAAGTCGTTCTCGTCGGCCCGGATCATCGGCCGGTGCGTCGGGATCGAGACGACCTCGACGTTGTAAATCTTTGAGAACTCGTTGGCCTCCGTGGAGGCCGTTCCGGTCATGCCCGAGAGCTTCTGGTACATGCGGAAGTAGTTCTGGAGGGTGATCGTCGCGAGGGTCTGGTTCTCCTCGCGGATCGCGAGGCCCTCCTTCGCCTCGATGGCCTGGTGAAGCCCCTCCGAGTAGCGGCGCCCCTCGAGCACGCGGCCCGTGAACTCGTCGACGATCAGCACCTCGCCGTCACGGACGATGTACTCCTTGTCGCGGTGGTACATCGCGTGGGCGCGCAGCGCCTGCACGAGGTGGTTGACGAGCCCCGAGTTGACGTCCAGGTAGAGGTTCTCGATGCCGAGCGCCTTCTCGACCTTGTCCACGCCGCTCTCGGTCGGCGCGACCGTGCGCTGCTTCTCGTCGACCTCGAAGTCGTCGCCCTTGCGCAGTGTCGGGACGATGCGGGCGAAGCGGTAGTAGGTGTCGGCCGCGGCCTCCGGAACGCCGGAGATGATGAGCGGCGTGCGGGCCTCGTCGATGAGGATCGAGTCCACCTCGTCGACGATCGCGAAGGCGTGGCCGCGCTGGACGCAGTCCTCGAGCCGCACGGCCATGTTGTCGCGCAGGTAGTCGAAGCCGAACTCGGAGTTCGTCCCGTACGTGACGTCGGCGTCGTAGGCGGCGCGCCGCTCCGGCTCCGGCATCTGGGGCTGGATGACGCCGACCGTGATGCCGAGCATGTCGTAGATCGGGGCCATCCACTCGGCGTCGCGGCGGGCCAGGTAGTCGTTGACCGTCACCAGGTGGACGCCGCGCCCGGTGAGCGCGTTCACGTAGACGGCCAGCGTCGAGGTCAGCGTCTTGCCCTCGCCGGTCTTCATCTCCGAGATCGAGCCCTCGTGGAGGGCGAGGCCGCCGACGAGCTGGACGTCGTAGTGGCGCTGGCCGAGGGCACGGCGACCGGCCTCGCGGACCACCGCGAAGGCCTCCTCGAGCACCTCCTCGAGGGATGCGGGGTCGTCCGGGTCGACCCGCTCCTTCAGCAGGTCGGTGCGCGCCCGCAGCTCGTCGTCGGAGAGCGCCTGGATCTCGGGCTCGAGCGCGTTGACACGCTCCACCCGCTTCCAGCGCGCCTTCATCTGGCGTCCCTCGCCGAAGCGGAACGCCCGATTGAGGAAATCGGTGCTCATTGGAGGCCTCGTCGCTGGTCGACGCGACCATCGTACCAACCGGCCTCCGGCGGCCACCCGATCACGGGGGCGCTCAGCGGTCCGGGGCGATCAGCCCGAGCTCACCGTCCCGGCGGCGGTAGATGACGCTCACCTCGCCCGTGGCGTCGTCGCGGAACACGAAGAAGTCGTGGCCCAGGAGCTCGAGCTGGACGGCCGCGTCGTCGACGCTCATCGGCTTCATCTCGAACCGCTTGCGCTTGACCACGCGGGGCGCCTCCTCGTCCGGCTCCGCCGCCGGCCGCGGCGGTTCGGCCTGCGGGTGGGCGAGACGGTGGCTGCGGCGGCGGTCGCGGTAGCGGGCCGCCTGGCGCTCGAGCTTGTGGGCCGCAAGGTCGATCGCGGTGTACATGTCCTTCGCGCTCTCCCGGACGCGAAGGACGGGCCCCTTCGTCCGCACGGTGATCTCCGCGACCTGGCGCCGCTCGATGCTCGGGTTGCGCTCCACCGAGAGCTCCAGCTCCACGTGGGGCGGCTCGTCCCAGGGCGGCAGGATGCGGGTCAGCTTCGCCAGCTTGCGCTCGGCGTGGTCGAAGAGGGCGTCGGTGACCGGAAGGTTCTTCCCCTTCACGTGCAGGTCCACGGCAACCTCCTCCGGTGCGACCTCCTCGGAGGTCGAGTCTACCCATGCGGCGCTCCGCGAAGCGCGCGCGCGAACGTGACGGCACACACCTCGCGCGCCCCGCCCCGCCGCAGCGCGAGCGCGCAGGCGGCCAGGGTCGCGCCGGTCGTGAGCACGTCGTCCACGAGCCAGGCGACCTCGGGCGCCGGCGCGCCCGGCCGCGCCGCGAAGGCCCCCCGCACCTGCGCGGCGCGCACGCCGGCCGCCGAGCCCCGCTGGGGCGGCCCGTCACGCGGGCGGACGAGCGCGTCACGGACCTCGCGGCCCCAGCGCCGCCCGAGCGCGTCCGCCAAGAGCCGCGCCTGGTTGAAGCCGCGCTCGCGCTCCCGGGCCCGCGCGAGCGGGACGGGCACGAGGACGGCCCCGGCCGGCGGCGGCGCGACCCGGCCGCCGACGAGCGCCGCCATCTCGCGCGCGAGCCCGCGGCGGCGCGCGTCCTTGAGGCCGGCCACGGCCGCGCTGGCGGCGCCGGCATAAGCGGTCGCGTGGCGCGCGAGGTCGATCCGCCGCGGGCACTCCGCGCAGGCGGCGACCGCGACGGCCCACGGATGGCCGCACCGCGCGCAGGCCGGGGCCGACGGCGGGGCCATGGTCGCCAGGCACCACCGGCAGAGGTCGGCCCCCGGCAGGCCGCAGGCCACGCAGGCGGCCGGGACCAGGAGGTCGAGCGCGCGAGCCAGGACGGTGACGGCCATGCCCCGATGGTGGACGCCCGCAACGCGCGGGTGGCGCGCGCATCGTGCCGACTTCGTCACGGCACGGTGCCGGCCGGCGGCGCGACGCCACCGTGCGCCATGACGTTCGGCCCTGGCCCCGCCGGATCGCCGCCGACCGGCCGAGGCGCCCGGCTAGTGTCAGGCTCCGTGGTCCAGAGGATCCTCGCCGCGCTCCTCGTGCTCGGCCCAGTCACGATCGCTGCGGAGCACGCGGGGGCCGGCGACATCACGGTCTTCATCCTGGCCGCGGCGGCCCTCATCCCGCTCGCATGGCTGATCGGCGAGGCCACGGAGCACGCCGCGCGCCACACGGGCCCGGGCATCGGGGGGTTCCTGAACGCCACGTTCGGGAACGCGCCCGAGCTGATCATCGCCCTCTTCGCCGTCAACGACGGGCTCTTCGACGTCGTCCGCGCCTCGCTGATCGGCTCGGTCGTCGGGAACCTCCTGCTCGTGCTGGGCTTCTCGCTCTACGCGGGCGGCCGGGGGTGGTTGGACCGGCCGTCGAGCCTCACGTCGCTGGGCCTCGTCGCCCTCGCGACGCTGCTCTTCCTCATCCCCTACGTGCCCGGGCAGGACGGCGACCCCAACCGGCACGCCCTGGCGGTGCTGTCGATCATCCCGGCCGTGATCCTGCTGGCCGTCTACCTGGTGGTCGTGACGATCTCCCTGCGCAGGCACCACCAGATGAACGTCGCGGACGAGTCGGCCAAGCGCCGCGGCGGCTGGTCGCTCACGACCTCGCTCGCGGTGCTCGGCGTGGCCACCGTGGTCACGGCGCTCGTCGCGGAAGCGCTCGTCGGGTCGATCCAGGCCTTCTCCGACTCCGTCGGGCTCTCGGAGTTCTTCGTGGCCGCGGTGATCGTCGCGATCGTCGGCAACGCCGCCGAGCACGGCGGGGCGGTGGTGGTGGCAGCGCGCGGCCAGATCAAGCTCGCCGCCGAGATCGCCCTCTCCTCGAGCGCCCAGGTGGCCGTCTTCCTGATCCCGGCCGTGGCGCTGCTCTCGTGGCTCCTGCAGCCGCTCTCGCTCGCCTTCCGCACCGTCGAGATGGGCGCCCTCGCCTTCGGGGTGATCTACACGTCGCTCCTGCTCTGGGGCGGGCGCTCGGCCCGCTGGCGCGGCGTGCTCCTGGTCGCCGCCTACGTCGGCGTCGCCATCGCCTTCTACGCCGCCGGCGACCGCTCGAGCGGCTGAGGCCGCGCCCCGGCGGCCTCGGCCAGCGCGGCGTCCCACGCCGCCCGCAGCGTGCGCTCGTAGGGCGGCCGGTGGACGCCCTGCTCGGTCACGATCGCCGAGACCAGCCGGTGCGGCGTGCGGTCGAACGCAGGGTTGGCGACCGGCGCCGCCGCCGGGGCCGCGGGCCGGCCGAACAGGCTCAGCTCGCGCACCTCGTCCGGCGAGCGCTCCTCGATGGGCACGCCGGCCGCGCTGGCCATCGCCGGGTCGAGGGTCGAGGTGGGCGCGGCCACGATGAACGGGATGCCGTGCTCCCGGGCGAGCACGGCGACCGCGTACGTGCCGATTTTGTTGACCACGTCGCCGTTCGCCGCGATGCGGTCGGCGCCCACGACGACGTGGCTCACGCGGCCCTCCGCCATCATCGTCGCCGCCATGTTGTCGGCGATGAGCGTGTAGGGGATCCCCTCGCGCTCGAGCTCCCAGGCCGTGAGGCGGGCCCCCTGCAGCAGCGGGCGGGTCTCGTCGACCAGCACGCGCACGGTGGGGTCGGCGGCGTGAGCCGCGCGCACGACGCCCAGGGCCGTCCCGTAGCCCCCGGTGGCCAGTGCGCCGGCGTTGCAGTGCGTGAGGATCCGGGCCCCCCGCGAGACGAGCGCAAGCGCGTGGGCCCCGATCCGCTCGCACCGGTCCACCTCGTCCGCGTGCAGCCGGCGGGCGGCCGCGGCGAGATCGTCGGCGAGCGCCGGGGCCGGGCCGGGATGGCCGGCCGCGAGGGCCAGCTGGGCGTCCACGGCCCAGGCCAGGTTGACCGCTGTGGGCCGGGCCTCCCGCAGCGCGGCGCCTGCCTCGCGCACCCGCGCAGCCGCGACGGCGAGGTCGTCCCCGGCAGCCGCCTGAGCGGCGAGGGCCACCCCCATGGCGCCCGCGACCCCGATCGCCGGGGCGCCCCGCACGACCATGCCGCGGATGGCGGCCACGACCTCCTCCCAGGTCCGCAGGCTCACCCACGCGGTCTCGCCCGGCAGCCGCGTCTGGTCGAGCATCCGCACCTCCCCGTCGCCGAGGGCGAGGATGTCCTCGGGCGCGAGGCCGGCGGGATGGCCGCTCACGGAGGCTGCCGGGCCGGGCCGGTCTAGGTGCCCTGGTCCCAGGAGGCCAGGTAGCGCTCCTGCTCCGGCGTCAGCGCGTCGATGTCGATGCCCATCGACCCGAGCTTCAGCCGCGCGATCTCGTTGTCGATGTCCTTCGGCACCTCGTAGACCTTGTTCTCGAGCCGGTCCGCGTTCTTGG
>DATFWK010000034.1:0-13016 GCA_035259345.1 Miltoncostaeaceae bacterium
CCCGCCGGTACGCGGCGGACGGCGCGATCACCATGCGCGTCGCGGACGCGTCGTGCCCTTGGAACGAGGGGTCGGTCCGCCTGGAGGGTGGGCCGGACGGGGCGCGCTGCACGACGGTCCGCCGCGGTCCGGACATCGCCCTCTTGGCCGACGACCTGGGCGCGGCCTACCTCGGCGGCGCGACGTTCACGTCGATGGCGGCCGCGGGGCGCGTCGAGGAGATCGTGCCGGGCGCCGTCGCACGGGCGGACGCGATGTTCGCGTGGTCGCGGGCGCCCTGGTGCGTCCAGATCTTCTGACGGTCGCTACGCGCCGCGCTCGATCAGCTCAACGCGGTATTGGTCAGGGTCGCGCACGAAACACAGGCGCGAGCCGCCCTCGCGCACGCTGTAGGGCGGGCGCTCCGGCTCGATCCCCTGGCCCTTGAGCGCGGCCAGCGTGGCGTCGAGGTCGTCGACGCCGACCGCGATGTGCCCGTAGCCCGTGCCCAGCTCGTACGTGCGGCCGTCGTGGTTGAAGGTGAGCTCGAGCTCCTCCTCCTGGCCCGGCACGCCGAAGAAGTAGTTCGTCGCCTCCAGCTCGCCGTTGCGGACGATCGGCGTCTCGCGGCGGAACTCGAACCCGAGCGCTTCGTAGAACGCCCGGCTCCGCTCGGGGTCGGTGATCCGGTACATCGTGTGGAGATAGCGCGTCATGGCGCGCAGCCTACGCCCGCCCGCCGCCGGGAGACCCGCTAGAACGGCGCCTCCGGCTCGGCGTCCGCGTCCTCGCCGCTCCGTCCCCGCAGCCGGTCGAGCCGGGCAGACAGCTCGCCCTCCGGGCCGCGGTCCGTCGGCGTGAAGAAGCGCGTGCCCTCGAGGCCCTCCGGCAGGAGCGACTCGTCCAGCACGCCCTCGGGCGCCTGGTGGGGATCGCGGTAGCCCTGGCCGTGGCCGAGGTGGCGCGCGTTGGGGCGGCTCGCGTCGCGCAGCGCGAGCGGCGGGCGGCGCGGCCCCTCCCGCTCGACGTTCGCGAGCGCGGCGTCGATGGCCCGGTAGGCGGCCTTCGACTTCGGCGCCAGCGCGACGTAGATGGCGGCCTGGCTCAGCGCGATCCGCGCCTCCGGCAGCCCCACGAACTCGACCGCGCGGGCGGCCGCGGCGGCGACGGAGAGCGCGGTGGGATCGGCGTTGCCGACGTCCTCGCTCGCGGCGACGAGGATCCGCCGGGCGATGTACTTGGGGTCCTCGCCCCCGCTCAGCATCACCGCGAGGTAGTAGACGGTCGCGTCCGGGTCGCTCGCGCGCATGCTCTTGATGAACGCCGAGATCGTGTCGTAGTGGGCGTCGCCGTCCTTGTCGTAGACGACCGTCCGGGAGCCGGCCGCGGCCGTGACGGCGTCGACGTCGACGACCCCGCCGTCGGCGACGCCGCCCGCGGCCGCCTCGAGGATGTTGAGCGCCTGCCGCGCGTCGCCGCCTGCCCGCTGCACGAGCGCGCCCCGCGCCTCGGGGTCCAGGCGCACCCGTCCTGCCAGGCCGCGCGGATCGGCCAGTGCCCGGTCCACCAGCTCGCCGATCTCCTCCGGGCCGAGCTGCTCCAGGACGAGCACGCGCAACCGCGAGATGAGGGCGCTGTTGACCTCGTAGTACGGGTTCTCCGTCGTGGCCCCGATCAGGGTCACGAGGCCGTCCTCGACCGCGGGCAGGAGCGCGTCCTGCTGGGCCTTGTTGAAGCGGTGGATCTCGTCGAGGAACAGGACGGTGCGCTGCCCGGAGGCCAGGCGGTCGCGCGCCCGGCGCATCACCTCGCGCACGTCGGCGAGCCCGGCCGACACGGCGGAGAGCTCCTCGAAGGCCGCGTCGGTGGCGCCGGCGACGACCCGTGCGAGGGTTGTCTTGCCGCTGCCGGGCGGCCCGTAGAGGACCATCGAGGGCACGCGGTCCTCGCTGATCGCCCGGCGCAGGAAGCCGTCGGGACCGAGCAGCGCCGCCTGCCCGACCACCTCGTCGAGGCGGGCCGGCCGCATCCGGGCCGCGAGCGGCCGTCCCTCGGCGAGGCGGTTCTCGACGAGCGCGCCGAAGAGGTCGTCCGGGGGCTTGGAGGTGCGGCGGGAGCTCACGAGGTTGCGGGAAAGGGAACGACGCGCGGGTGGCGCGCGGCCGGCAGCGTGGTGGCGAGGGCGGCCGCGGCGAGCGGCAGCGCGGCGAGCACCCACATCGCCGTCTCGCGCCCCTGCGTGTCCGCGATCCATCCGATGAAGGGCAGCCACGGCGTCGCCGAGCCGATGGCGGCGAAGCCGAGGACGAGCGCCGCCGCGAGGGCCGGGCGCGCCGGCATGTAGTCCTGGCCCATCACGACGGTCGCCGAGAAGGACGCCATCTGGAACGCCCCCGAGATCGCGAAGAGCGCGATGCCGAGCGGCCCGTCCACCAGGATGAAGCACGCGATCATCGGCGCCGCGATCGGCATGGACGAGATGAACATGCGCTTGCCGCCGATGCGGTCGGCCACGATCGACCCCGCGATCGTCCCGAGGGCGCCGAACATCACGAAGGCGAAGATCACGAACCCGGCCTGGCGGTCCGAGTATCCGCGCTGGTCGGTGAGGAGCAGCGGCACCACGACCATCAGGCCGAACTGGAGCCAGGTCCGCAGGCTCACCACGCCGACGAGGAGCGCCATGCCGCGGCGGTCGGAGCGCGCCGGCCGCTCGGACCGTGCGGCGCGGGACACGACCGGCACGGCGACCCGGTGCCGGTAGATGAGCAGCAGCGCGCATGCGATCGCGCCCGGGATGGCGAAGATCACGCTCGTGTGCTCGTCGAGCAGCGGGACGAACAGCGCGACGAGCAGCGGCCCGGCGGCGAAGCCGAGGTTGCCGCCGACCGTGAACCAGGCGACCCCGGTGGCCTTCCGGGTCCCGGCCAGCTGGTTGGCGACGCGCGCGGCCTCAGGGTGGTAGGCGCCGCCGCCGACACCGGCCAGGAGGACGAGGACGAGCAGCAGCCCGAACGTGTCGACGATCCCGGCGAGCGTGATGCCGAGGGTGGCCAGCCCGACGCCGCCCCACAGGAACCACGTGACGCGCCTGCGATCCGCCATCAGGCCGAGCAGCGGCTGGATGAGCGACGAGGAGAGCGTGATCGAGGCGAGGATCAGCGAGGTCTGGAGGTCAGTGAGCGCGAGCGAGTCCTTGAACGCCGGCAGCAGCGGCGACAGGGAGCCGAAGGTCATGTCGACGAGGAAGTGCCCGGTTCCGAGCAGGCTGAGACCGCCGCGGTCGGGTGGGACGAACCCGGACGAGGGGACCGGCTGCGGGGCGGGGGCTGTGGCCCGGCCTGTCGTAGGCTCTACTGCCATGCCAGGGCATCGTCCCATCTCGGGCGCCGACGTACACGCGGCCCTGCGGCGGTTCGGCCCGGGCGCCTATGAGGCCGAGCTGGCCGAGGCCTGGATCGACCCGGACGCGACGTTCGCCGACCTGGCCGAGCTGGAGGCCGCATGCCCGCCGGAACGGCTCGGGCTCTCGTCAGGCGCCTATGCGGGGCTGATCGGCCCCCTCTTCGGTGAGTTCGAGTGAGGGGTTGACCTTCCGCGTGTCGTAGATGTCCGCGCCGAGCAGCGGGTCGGTCAGGATGTGCTCCTGCATCATCCCCTCGGCCTGCCGCGGGGCCCACCACCAGCGCTCGCGCATGAGCTGCACGATCCGGGCGATCACGATGCAGGCGACCACCGACGCCACGGCCGCCGCGATCGGTGTCCCCTTGCCGGCCGCCGTGCCGAAATAGCCGGGCTTGAGCACGAAGAAGTTGTCGCCGACGCGCACGATGCGCGCATCGACACGGGGCGCGAACACGAGCCCCCACACAAGGAACGGCAGCGGCGCGAGCGCGATGCCCTTGCGCCAGGACGAGAAGGGCAGCCAGCGCTCGACCAGGACGAAGACCAGCGCGAGGGCGACGCCCATCACCAGCGCGGCGAAGAGGCCGACCTGATCCGGGTTGGAGGAGTGCTTGGAGATCAGCGTCCCGAGGCCCTGGGCGAAGTCCTGCTGGGTCCAGTGGCGGCGGAAGATGTTGCCGCTTCGCCCCTCCTCGAGGATCCAGAGGAAGAGCAGCGCCCCGAAGCACCCGCCGATGAGGATCCCCGAGGCCCACCGGCCGACCGTGCCGGCCGTGGCCAGCCACCCCGGGCGGGCGTCCGGCGCGGCCGCGTCGCTCACCGCGGCTCGCCCTCGGCGTCCAGCTCGGCCCCCGGGTTGGCCCGCAGCCAGGCGATGCGCAGGTAGAGGTCGCGGTCCTCGATGTCCGGGTCGAGGGCGAAGACCTGGGAGCAGAGCGGGCACGCCGTGAAGTTCTGGTAGCCCGGGACGCCGTCCTCGTCGACCTCGCCCGTCGGGAAAAGGAGGAGGTCGCCCCAGCAGTCCTCGGTCGGGCAGCGAACCCGCGCGTCGTAGTTGGCGAACGCGCTCTTGGAAAGCGTGGGACGCTCCATGCCGCTATCTTTCGTAAAGCATTGACCCGGGGCGACCAGCGTACGCTCACCCCGCCGGGCGGCAAATAGTAGAATCACACCTTCAATTCGCGGAATCGACCGCAGGACCGGAGCCCAGACCATGTCACAGACCTATCAGGAGCTGCTCGCCAAGGCTCGGGAGCACGTCCCCGAGATCGAGGTCGACGAGCTCTCCCGGCTGCTGGACGACGCCGACGGCCCGCTGCTGGTCGACGTCCGCGAGCAGGCGGAGTGGGACGAGGGGCACATCCCCGGCGCCGTCCACGTGCCGCGCGGGTTCCTCGAGAGCCGCATCGCCGGCGTGGCGGGCCGTGACCGGGAGATCGTCATCAGCTGCCAGAGCGGCACGCGCTCCCTGCTCGCTGCCCGAACGCTGCAGGACATGGGCTACGAGAGCGTCCGCTCGCTCCACGGCGGCTTCACGCGCTGGAAGCAGGGCGGACGGCAGGTGCGGGTGCCGACACGCCTGAGCGACCCCCAGCGCTCGCGCTACAGCCGCCACATCCTGCTGCCCGAGGTGGGCGAGGCCGGCCAGCTCAAGCTGCTCGAGAGCAAGGTGCTGCTGATCGGCGCGGGCGGGCTCGGCTCGCCGGCCGCCCTCTACCTCGCGGCCGCGGGCGTTGGCACCATCGGCCTGGTCGACGACGACGTGGTGGACGCGAGCAACCTGCAGCGCCAGGTGATCCATACCACCGAGCGTGTCGGCACGCCGAAGGGCGAGTCCGCCAAGGCCACGATCCAGGCGCTCAACCCCGACGTCGACGTGCGGGTGCACGAGCTGCGCGTCAACCGGCACAACGTGCTCGACGTGATCGACGGCTACGACGTCATCGTGGACGGCGCGGACAACTTCCCGACCCGGTACCTCATGAACGACGCGGCGCTGATCACCAGGACGCCGCTGGTCCACGCCAGCATCCTCCGCTTCGAGGGCCACGCCTCCGTGTTCATGCCGTACGAGGGCCCGTGCTACCGCTGCCTGTTCCCGGAGCCGCCGCCCCCGGACCTGGCCCCGTCCTGCGGGGAGGCCGGCGTGCTCGGCGTGCTCTGCGGCGTGATGGGGAACATCCAGGCGACCGAGGCCGTCAAGCTCCTGCTCGGCATCGGCGACACGCTCGCCGGCCGGCTGCTCGTGTACGACGCGCTCGGCATGACGTTCACCGAGCTGCGGCTGCGGCGCGACCCGGCCTGCCCGGCCTGCGGCGAGGGCGGCAAGCCCGAGCTGCGCGACTACGACGCCTGGTGCGCCGGCGTCGGCCGTCACGCCGCCGTGGCGGCCCAGGCGTGAGCTCGGCCGGCTCCGACCCGGGAGCCGCCCCCAGATGAGCGTGGTGCGGATCCCGACGGTGCTGCGCGCCGCCACCGGCGGGCAGCGCGAGGTCACGGTCGGCGGCGAGACCGTCGCCGAGGTGCTCGAGTCGCTCTACGCCGAGCACCCGGCCGTCCGCCAGCAGCTCGAGGGCTCGGACGGCGGCCTGCACCGGTTCGTGAACATCTACCTGAACGACGAGGACGTGCGGCTGCTCGAGTGGCTCGAGACGCCCGTGGGCCCGGAGGACACGCTCACGATCCTCCCTGCGATGGCCGGGGGCCGGTGAGCCACGGGCTGGGGCTCGCCCCGCCGCCCGCCGCCGTCGCGCCGGACGTCCTCGCGACGATCGGGGACACCCCGCTCGTCGAGCTCAAGCGCCTCTCGCCCTCGCCGGACGTTCGGGTGCTGGCGAAGCTCGAGAGCGAGAACCCGACCGGCTCGATCAAGGACCGGACGGCGCTCTGGCTGATCGACGACGCCGAGCGCTCCGGCGCGATCCGGCCTGGGGACCTCGTCATGGAGCCGACCTCCGGCAACACCGGCATCTCGATGGCGATGATCGCGCGTGTGCGGGGCTACCGGCTGGTCGCCGTCATGCCGGAGAACGTCACCGAGGAGCGCCGCCAGCTCCTGCGGCTCTACGGGGCCGAGATCGTCGAGTCGCCGGGCGAGCTCGGCTCGAACGGCGCCGTCGCCATGGCGAGGGAGATCTCCGAGCGGGAGGGCATCCACATGCCCTTCCAGTACGGCAACCCGGCGAACCCGCGGGCCCACTACGAGGGCACGGCGGAGGAGATCGTGCGGGCCTGTCCGGAGATCGACGTGTTCGTCGCGGGGCTCGGCACAGGGGGCACGCTGATGGGGGCCTCTGCCCGCCTCAAGGAGCACCGGCCTGACATCCAGATCATCGCCTGCGAGCCGATGCAGGGCGACCCTGTGATGGGCCTGCGCAACCTCGACGACGGCTTCGTGCCGCCGATCCTCGACGTCTCGCGGCTCGACCGGAAGCTCCTGGTCGGCAACCCGGATGCGCTGGCGATGACGCGGCGGCTGGCATCGGAGGAGGGCATCTTCGCGGGGGTCTCCTCGGGCGCGGTCATGCACGTCTGCGTCCAGGTCGCCCGGCGCATGCAGCGCGGCACGGTGGTCGGCATCGTCGCCGACGGCGGCTGGAAGTACCTCTCCGCCGGCCTGTGGGGGGACGACGACGAGGCAGTGGAGGAGCGGCTCGACCGCGGCGTCTTCTGGTAGCGGCAGCGCGCCGGTGATCATCCCCCGCGAGCTCGCCGAGCAGCTGGTGGCCCACGCCCGGGCCGAGCTGCCCAACGAGTGCTGCGGCATGATCGCCGGGCAGGACGGCACGGCCGTCCGCGTCTTCCGCGCGACCAACAGCGAGGGCAGCCCGTTCATGTACGTCATGGACCCGCGTGAGCAGCTGCGGATCCTCGACGACATCGACCGCGCCGGCTGGGACCTGCTGGCGATCTACCACTCCCACACGCGCTCGGCGGCCTACCCGTCCCGCACCGACGTCGACCTGGCGTTCTACCCTGGCGTGGCCTACCTGATCGTCTCCCTGGCCGACCGTGACACGCCCGAGATCCGAGCCTTCCTCATCACCCGCGACGCTCCGCAGGAGGAGCAGATCAGCGAGGTCCCGGTCGAGATCGGCTGAGGGCCCGGCGCGCGGGCCAATCCTCGCCGCGGTGGCGCTCTGCGCCGTCCTCGCGGCGTCGCTCGTCGCGGGCTGTGGCTCGTCCGGCGGCACCACGACGGCGGCGCCCGTGGCCATGGCGTCGCGCCTGCCTCCGGCCGGCCTGGTCGCCGGCACGACCGTCCGCTCCACCCGGGAGCTCCCGACCGCGATCGACCTCGCCGGGGCCGTGCGCCGCGCGGGCGACCCGGGAACGGCCTCGGCGGTGCAGCGGCTCGAGGCCGCGGGCTACGCGGGCGGCGCGATACGCGAGTGGCGGGGCACCGATCCGTCGGAGGGCCTGACGCTGATGCGTGGGTGGGTGGCGCGCCTGCGCGACGGTGGCGCCGCGCGCCGGGAGCTTCAGGCCACCGTCGCCGAGGCCCGGAACGGGCAGCCGGCCTCGGACGTCGCGATCCCGGGCGCCCCAGACGGGCGCGGGATCCTCATCGACCCCGGCCCGGGGCGCGCCGCGACGCTGCTGCTCGCGGCGCCGCGTGGCAGCGACCTGGTGGCCCTGCAGGCCGTCGCGCCGAGCGCGGCGGCACTACCGGCCGACGCCATCGCGCGCGCGTTCGGGCGCTTCGTCGCCGGCCGCTAGCGACCGCGGGATCAGGCGGTGGGCGCCGGCTCCTCGGCCTTCTTGCGCGTGCGCCGCCGGGGCTTGGGGGCCTCCTCCTCGGGCGGCGCCTCGGCGGCCGGCGCGGCCTCCTCGGCGAGCGGCTCCTCGGCCTTCTTGCGCGTCCGCCGCTTGGGCTTGGGGGCCTCCTCCTCGGCCGGGGCCACCGTCGCAGCCTCCTCCGCGGCCGGCGCGCTCTCGCCGAGCCCCGCGATCGCCACGGTGCCGCGACGGACACGCCGGCGGCTGGAGGGGGCCGGCACTGCCTCGGGCTCGGGCTCCGGCTCGGCGGCGGGCGGCTCGGCCGCCGCCTCGGGCTCGGCCGCCGCGTCGGGCGCGACCGAGCCGATGCCACCCGTCAGGTCGGCGGCGACCTCGAGCTCTTCCGGCGTCGGCTCGGGTGCGGCGGACAGCTTGCGGCGACGGCGCCGGCCCGTGGGTGCCGGCTCCTCCACCTCGACCTGCTCCTCGGCGGCCTCGAGCTCCACGTCGGTGGCCTCGACGAGGTCTGCGGGCTCGGCGTCGAGGTCGGCATCGCTGGAAAGGACGATGTCCTCGTAGGTGATGGGCTCGTCGAGCGGCGGCAGCTCCGCCGCGGCCGGCGGCCGCTGGCGCACCTCGAACTCGAAGACCTCGGCGCCGTCACCCGCGTCGACGGAGTCCGCCGCGGGCGCCTGCTGGTCGCTGCGCCGGCGCCGGCGCCGCCGCCTGCCCTCGGAGATCTCGATCGGGCGGTCCTCGCCGGGCTGCGCGGGCGGGGCGCCGGCGGGCAGCTCAGAGGGCTCGACCAGGTACGTGCCGCTCTTGGGGTCCATCTCGAGCCGCACCACGCCCTTCGACTGGGCGTCCTCCAGGAACTTCGAGAAGGCCGAGAAGCCCAGCTCGCTCTCGTCGAAGGCCGGGTCGCGGCGCCGCATGGAGTCCTTCACGGCGCTCGCCTGGGGGCGCTCGTCGCCCTCGCGCATGCGGGCCACCAGCGTCTCGCGCAGCAGCGTGAGAGGGTCGGGCCGGGTGCCGTGGTCGTGGTGGGAGGCGACCGAGAGGCTGCGCAGGTTGTCGTAGAAAATGAACTCGTCGCAGTTGGCGATCAGCAGCTGGCTCGCCGAGCTCTGGTCGCGCCCGACGCCGATCACCCGCTTGTTGAGCTCGCGGAGCTTGCCGACCAGCGGCGTGAAGTCGCTGTCGCCGGACACGATCACGAAGTTGTCCACGTGCTCGCGGCTGTAGGCGATCTCCATGGCGTCCACGGCCATCTTGATGTCGGCGCGGTTCTTCGCCCCCTCTCGCGAGGACGGCATCTCGATGAGCTCGAGGCCTGCGCTCTGAAGCTCTCGGCGCGCGTCGCGGTAGCGGCTCCAGTCGGCGTAGGCCCGCTTCACGACCACCCGGCCCTTCTCGGCCAGGCGGTTCAGGATCAGGTGGATGTCGAACTCGCCCCGGCTGCGGGCCCCGGGACGGGCCATGTTCTCGAAGTCCACCAGCACGGCCAGTGCGTGCTCGGACATTGGTGCTCCTTGAGTTCGGGGCCGCCCTCGGGCGGCGGGTCACGCGGCTGTCAGGCCTCTCGCCGTTGGCTGGGACGTGTTCGCACAGCCGTGGCGGCCGCCCTCGGGCGGCGCGCCCGATGGTACCAGCCGCGGCGCGCGTCGGAGCCCGGCGACCCCGTTTCAGGGGGTCGTTTGCCCTGCGTGGACGGTCACCGGAAGGGCCTCGACGGGTAGACTCAGGTGTGACAAAGCCCGCCCAGGGCGGCGCTCGCGCGCCGCCGAGGAAAGGACCCGGCTCATGGCGACCCAGGCACCCAAGACGGCGACCAGCGAGGACGGAAGCGGCGCACAGCTCCTCACGGTCACCGATCAGCGGACCGGGCGGAGCTATGAGCTCCCGATCGTCGACGGCACCATCCGCGCCACCGACCTCCGCCAGATCAAGGTCGGGGACGAGGACTTCGGCCTGATGACCTACGACCCGGCGTTCATGAACACCGCGTCGTGCCGCAGCGCGATCACGTACATCGACGGCGACGCCGGCATCCTGCGCTACCGGGGCTACCCGATCGAGCAGCTGGCCGACCGCTCGTCGTTCGTCGAGGTCGCGTACCTGCTCGTCCACGGCGAGCTGCCGACCGCGGCCGAGCTCGACGTCTGGAACCGCCGCATTGCATCTCACGTCTACGTCGACGAGAGCGTACGCCGGGTGCTGGAGGGCTTCCGCCACGACGCGCACCCCATGGGGATGCTCCAGTCGGCCGTGGCGGCGCTGTCCACGATCTACCCCGACGCGAAGGACGTCGAGGACTCAGGCAGCCGCATGCGCCAGGTGGTGCGGCTCATCGCGAAGGTGCCGACGGTCGGGGCCTGGGGCTACCGGCGCAACATCGGCCGCCCCTTCGTCGAGCCCGATCCGGACCGCTCCTATGCCGCCAACTTCCTCAACATGATGTTCGCCCGCAGCGGCGTCGAGCACTACGAGGACCCGCGAATCGAGCGCGCGCTCGACATCCTCCTGATCCTGCACGCCGACCACGAGCAGAACTGCTCGACCAGCGCCGTGCGCAGCGTCGGCTCATCCCAGGCCGATCCGTACTCCTCGGTCGCCTCCGGCATCGGCGCGCTCTACGGCCCGCTCCACGGGGGCGCCAACGAGGCCGTCCTGAAGATGCTCGAGCGGATCGGCTCGAAGGAGCACATCCCGGAGTTCATCGCCGCGGTGAAGGACCGCAAGGAGCTCCTGATGGGCTTCGGCCACCGCGTCTACAAGAACTACGACCCGCGGGCGCGCATCATCAAGCAGGCCGCCCACGACGTCTTCGCGGTGACCGGCACCAACCCGCTGCTCGACATCGCGCTCGAGCTCGAGGACATCGCGCTGAACGACGACTTCTTCCGGTCGCGCAAGCTCTACCCGAACGTCGACTTCTACTCCGGCCTGATCTACGAGGCGCTGCGGTTCCCGGCCGAGATGTTCACGGTGCTCTTCGCGATCGGGCGCACCCCCGGATGGGTCGCCCAGTGGCTCGAGATGATCACGGACCCGGAGCAGAAGATCTCCCGCCCGCGCCAGATCTACACCGGCGCCGCCGAGCGGGACTACGTGCCGCTCGAGTCCCGGTAGCGCAGCGCCCTAGGCGCCCGCGAACCGGCGGGCGCCGGCGTACTCGGCGGCGAAGTGGCCGTCCGACAGCGACTCGACGCGGACGAGGGCTCCGGTGTGCGGCGCGTCGACGAAGCGGTCGCCCCCGATGTAGAGCCCCACGTGGTGGACGTAGCCGGTGGCGTCTGCGAAGAACACCGCATCGCCGGGCTGCAGTTGCTGGCGGCTGACCCCGACGCCGGCCTGGGCCTGGGACGCGGCCACCCTGGGCAGCGAGATGCCCACCTGCCGGTAGGCCCACTGGACCAGCCCGGAGCAGTCGAAGCCGCCGGGCGCCGCGCCGCCCCACACGTACGGCGTCCCGATCTGCGCGAGCGCCCAGCGCGAGGCGATGTCCGCGGCGTTCGCCGCCCCCGCGAGCGACGGCCCGGCCGGCAGCAGCGTCACCGCCTCCACGCGCGATGTGGGTAGCGCCGGGTGCACGGTGACGGCCGAGGCGGCCGACGAGTTGGGGCCCAGCCAGCCGCCGAGGGCCGCCCCGGAGTTCGAGGACGACGTGACGTCGGCGATCGAGCGCATGCGCCCTCCTACGACCACGATCTTCCACTGGGCGGGCCCGGTGTCGTAGTACCAGACCTGGCGCCGGCCCGCGCCGAGGCGCAGGTCCGGGTCCCCGATCGCGTCGGACACCTCCTGCGCCCGCCGGCCCACCAGCCCGCGGCCCAGCAACCGGGCGCGGGCGTCGAAGAGGGTGCCGGGCTCGGTCAGGTCGGCGGCGAGGCGGGCGAGCTCGTCCGGCGAGCGGCGCGCGAGCGCGCCGTCAGCCTTCGAGAGCAGCGCTGCCTGCACCAGCACGCCGTCAACGCTGACGCCCGGCGAGCGGAAGCGGCCGGGTCCGCGGAGGTAGGCGCGCACCGCCGTGCGGCGCTGGGCCGGCGCGAGGCGCGCCCAGCTCGCAGCCGGCGCCTCCGGGCTCGCGGGCGGCGCCTCGGCCAGCCGGGCGGCGCCGGCCGGATCGGAGGCGGGCGCCGGTGAGGCCGACGCCGCGGGCGGGGGCGGGCCGGACTGGCTCACGAGCCCCCAGGCGACGACGGCCAGGCCGACGGCCACCACGCCGGCGGCCGCCCGGCGCGCGGCGCGAGGGCCTACGCGGGGGAGCCGCCCGGCGGGGACCCGCATCCGATCGTCGGTTCGTCCCGCACGTCGAGCGACTGGTCGGACGCCCCGCCGACCAGCTCCAGCAGCGCGACCAGGGCGACGAGCTCGCCGTCGCCGAGGCGCGAGAACAGCATCTCCAGGTGCTCCGAGCGTCCGGGCAGCGCGCGGGCGGCCACCTCGTCCCCCGCGGGGGTGAGGCAGGCCTGGACCATGCGGCGGTCGCTCGGGTGAGGCGTGCGCTCGACGAGGCCGCCGCGCTCGAGCCCGTCGACGAGCTTCGTGATGTTCGGCCGGGTGACGCCGAGCTGGTCGCCGAGCTCGTACAGGCACGTCCGCCGCTCGCGGCAGCTGCAGAGCACCTCGAGCATCTCTAGCTTCGCGTCCGAGAGGCCGAACCCCGCCGCGTGCCGGTCGAGCGTCCTGGTCGCCTTCCCCGCCGCCGACTCGAGCGCCGCGGTCGCCCTGCGCACGAGCTCGGCCCTGGCCGCCTCGGCGCCGTTCGCGGCGGGCTCGGCGATGGTTTCCAGGTTCATCACCGCGCACCGTAGCACCGGGCGCAGGTGGGCGGTCAAGGGGAATGCGGGGGAGGGTAAGCTGCGCGCATGAGCAACGACCAGCAGGACTTCGGCCGTATCGCCCGCGAG
>DATFWK010000035.1:0-6820 GCA_035259345.1 Miltoncostaeaceae bacterium
GTCGGCAGGCTCAAGGCCGACGGGCGGGTGGTCGCGGGCGGCGCGCTCGGCGACCCGCCGCACGGGGCGGCCATCGTCTTCCACGTCGAGGACCCCTCGGAGGTCGAGGCGTTCGTCGCGGCCGACCCCTACGTGACGGAGGGGCTGGTGACGGCCTGGCGCGTCGAGCCTTGGACGGTCGTGACGTGAGCCCGGTCGGCTTCGTCACGCGGGAGGCGGTCGCCGGGTACAACCTCGGCGCCGACCACCCGATGTCGCCGCTCACGAGGGAGCTCGCCGCCGAGCTCATCGGCGCCTACGGCATGCTCGACCGCGCGGACGTCCAGGCGATCGCGCCGCGCGTGGCCACCGACGAGGAGATCGAGCGCGCGCACGCCCCGGCCTACATCGCGGCCGTGCGGCGGTTCGGCGCCGACCCGGACCTCGCTCACGCCTGGGAGGCCAGCCAGTGGGGCCTCGCGGCGGGCGGCGACACGCCGGCCTTCGCAGGCATGCACGAGGCCTCCGCCGCCGTCTGCGGCGCCTCCATCGAGGCGGCGATGGCCGTCTGGGAGGGGCGGGTCGACCGGGTGTTCTCGCCGGCCGGTGGCCTGCACCACGCCTTCGCCAACCGTGCCGCGGGCTTCTGCGTCTACAACGACCCGGCCGTCGCGATCATGGCGCTGCTCGACGCCGGCGCCGAGCGCGTCGCGTACGTGGACGTGGATGTGCACCACGGCGACGGCACGCAGTGGATCTTCTACGAGGACCCGCGGGTCCTCACGTGCTCCGTGCACGAGACCGGCCGCTACCTCTTCCCGGGCACCGGCGGCATGGAGGAGCGGGGCACCGGGGCCGGCCAGGGGACCGCCCTCAACATCCCCCTGCCGCCGTTCGCCGGCGACGGCCCGTACCTGCGCGCGATCGAGGACGTCATCGCCCCGGCCGTGCGCGCCTTCCGGCCGGACGTCATCGTCACCCAGGACGGCGTGGATCCCCACCATGCCGACCCCCTCGCGCACCTCCAGGTGACCATGGGCGCGTTCCCGCTGGTGTGGCGGGCGCTCCACGCGATGGCGGACGACGCGGCGGGCGGGCGCTGGGTCGCGCTCGGGGGCGGCGGCTACAACGTCGACGTGCTGCCGCGCGCATGGACGTTCCTGTTCGCCGAGATGATCGGCGAGGAGCCCGAGGACGAGATCCCGCCGGCGTGGCTGGCGTCGGCGGAGGGGCGGACCGGCGCGCGGCTGACCGGCGGGCTCGGCCGCGACGTCGAGCCGGCGGTCCCGGAGGACCATCGGACCCGCGCCGACGAGGAGGGCCACCGCGTCGTCGACACCGCACGCGCGCTCGTCGGTGGGGCCTGAGACCGCCCTCTGGCGGCGAGCCGACGACCCTCCCGCGGCCCACGACCTCGCCGCGCGCAGGCTGGAGCGCGAGCGGTACGAGCACACGCGTGGGGTGGCGCAGCAAGCAGCGCGGCTGGCGCGGCGGGCGCGGCTGGACCGCGATGAGCGCCGCCGGCTGCTCGCCGCGGCCTGGCTCCACGACATCGGCTACGGGCTCGGAGAGGGCTATCACCCGCTCCTCGGCGCACGGGCGCTCCGGCAGGCCGGGCATGAAGAGCTCGCGCGCGTCGTGGCCCACCACTCCGGCGCCGCGCACCAGGCGGCGCTCATGGGCCTGCCGCCCCTCGAGCGCGAGTTCCCGCGGCCGGCCGGGCGCATGGCCGCCATCCTCGACCTGGTGGACATCGCCGACCTCACGACGGGCCCCCAGGGCGCGCCGCTGACGCCGGCGCAGCGGTTCCGGAGGGCAGTGGACCGCCACGGCACCGGCCACCCCTCCGTGCGCGTGATGGTCTCGACCATCAACCGCCTCGGCGGCGACCCCGAGGTCCGTGCCCTCGTGGAGCACGTTTCGCCCCGTTCCGGGCCATAATCCCCTCGTGGGGAGCCGGCGTGTCGCCGCGGTCTTCGGGAGCGCCACGCTGGATCCTGGCGACCCCGAGTACGCGTCCGCCGAGCGGCTCGGGGCGCTGCTCGCCGCCGCCGGATGGACCGTGATGACCGGCGGCTACGACGGCGCCATGGCCGCCGTGTCCCGGGGCGCGAGCGAGGCCGGCGGGCACGTCGTCGGCGTGACGGTCGAGGGCTGGCGGAACCGGTGGGCGGCGAACCGGTGGGTGGCCGAGGAGCGCCCCGCGCCGGACCTTCCCGCGCGGCTGGCCGCGCTCGTGCGCGGGGACGCCCTGCTGGCCGTCGGCGGCGGCGTGGGCACCCTGGCCGAGGTCGCGCTCGCCTGGCACCTGCGCCTGCGCGGCGAGGACCTGGACCGCCCGCTGGTCGTGATCGGCGATCGGTGGCGGCGGGTCATCGACGACCTGGTCCAGGACCTCGGGATGGCCGCGGCGGAGGCCGAGCACGTTCGGGTCGCCGCCGGCCCGGACGACGCCGTCGCGATGATCGGATGAAGACGCTGGTTGCGCTCGGCGTCGTGCTCGCGGCGGCACCGGCGAGCGGGCTCGCCGCGACCGTGCCGCTCGAGCAGGGGGCGCGGGCCGAAGGCGCGCGCGTCGCGGCCAGCCCGGGCGGGGCCGCGGCGGCTGTCTATCCACTCCGCGCGGGCCTCGGGCTCCAGCTCGGGGGTGCCGGCGAGGCGCTCCGCCCGCCGGTGCCGAGCGGCGCCGTCGTGGACGGGCTCGTCCTGACCGCGCCGGGTCGCCCGCTCCTCGTCACCAGGGTGAGCGGCCGCTGCGGCGCCGTCTCGGCGCTCGCCGGCGGGGACGGCGGCTGGTCCACGCCCGTGTCGCTCGGCGCCGGCCGGGCGGCGGCGGTATCGGCCGACGCGGGCGGCGTTCCCGCGGTCGCCGTGATCGGCTGCGGCGGCGCCGTCTCGCTCTGGCGGCCCGACGCCGGCGGGACGTGGAGCCGCGAGGACACCGGGCTGCGCGCCGCGGCCGGCGCCGGCCCATCGGTGGCGGCGGGCGGCGGCATCGTGGTGGTCGGCGTCGAGGGCCGCCCGGCCGGGATCGCGCTTCGCGGAGCGGACGGTGCATGGTCCCGGCTGCCCCTTCCCGGCGGGCGCCTGCGCCGCGGGGAGTCTGCCTCCGTGCTCCAGGTCGCCGTCGACGGCACGGGGCGGCCGGTGGCGCTGATCGTCCGCGCCAGGGAGCGGCCGCCGGACGAGCCGGATCATCCGCTGGCCCCGCCGCGGCGCATCGCGGCCCGCCTGACCGGCGGCGCCTGGGCCCCGATCGCGGGGCGCCGCCCGGTGGCGCTGGTCCCGGCGGGGGACGGCTTCGCGCTGCGGCGGGCTTCCGGCGACATCCTCGTCGAGACGCAGGCGGCGACGTACACGACCGCGCCGGCGGCGCGGGCCTTCGCCGCGGCGAGCGACGGCACGCTCGCGTGGATGCCCTCCTCGGGGCCGGCGCGCCTGGTGACCGGCCCGGCGCCGACCCTCGAGCTCGCCGCCCCGACGCGGGCGCGCTTCGGCGAGCTCGTGCCCGTGCGCGCGCGCCTGACGCTGGCCGGCGCACCGGTCTCGGCGGCGGTCGTAGCGATCGACGGCAGGCCGGTCGTCACCGACGGCACCGGCGCGGCCACCGCGTCCGTCCTCGCGGTCCGGACCGGGGCGATCGAGGCGGCGACGCTGCCCTCGGCGACCGTGAACCCGAGCGCGGGAACGCTGTCGCTGCGGGTGGTCCCGCGGTCCGTGCGGATCCGCGCGCGGGCGCGGGTGCTCCGCGAGGGCCCCCGCATCGTGCTGGTGCGGGGGTCCGTCGCGGGCGGGACGGCGCTCGGCGGCTCACTTGGACGGGTCTGGCTGCTGGACCTGGTCCCCGGCCCGCAGGGCCCGCTGCCCGGGCAGCCGCTCGCCTCGGCGCCCGTCCGCGCCGGCCGGTCCACGCGGTTCCGCCTGCAGGGGCGCCTGCCCGGGAGCGGGCTCGCCGCCGTGTTCTACGAAGGGCGCGTCGTCCGCCTCAGGCTCCCGCCGCCCTGATCGGGCATACCGGCAGGTCGGGCGGTGGCGGGACGGCGCCTACGGGCGCCGTGACATCCGCCCGGCGGCCGCCTGGGTCGCGATCCAGACGACCTCGCGCGCCCCGACCAGGCGCCCGGCGGGGACCGACGGGTCGCCGGCCAGCGCCCGCACGAGGGCCGGCGCCTTCTCCTCGCCGTCGACGAGCAGGACGACGCGCCGGGCGGCGAGCAGCACCGGCAGCGTGATCGTCACGCGGTCCGGCTGGGGCAGGTCCGGCCGGTGGACGGGAACGTAGGCCCGGACGCGCTCGTCCAGGGCCGGGTCCTCCGGGAAGAGCGAGGCCGTGTGGCCCTCGGGGCCCATCCCGAGGAGGACCAGGTCGATGCTGGGCCACCCCTCCCACCGCTCGGGCACGGCGGCGTGGAGCGCCGCCTCCGCGCCGGCCGCCGCCGTCCACGGCGGTAGCTCGCCCCGGATGCGGTGGACGTTCTCGGGCGGGATGTCGATGCGGTCGACGAGCGCCTCACGCGCCATCCGGTCGTTCGACGCGGGGTGGTCCGGCGGCACCATCCGCTCGTCGCCGAAGAGCAGCTGGACGCCGTCCCACCGCCGTCCCTCGGCCGCCAGGATCTCGTAGGCCCCGGCGGGAGTGGAGCCCCCTGCGAGCGAGAGCGACAGGCGGCCGTCCGCCTGGTCGAGCGCCTGGAGCACCAGGCCGGCCGCCGCATGGTCGAGCTCGGGCCGGTCCGCGACGACGCGGATCCGCTGGTCCCTCATCCGGCCGCGATGGCCGCCGCCCGGCGGACGGCGCGCTCGAACGGGCGGTCGTGGGAGCGCAGCTCGAGCTCGCCGGCGAGGAGCGCCGGGCGGCTCGGCACGGGAACCGGCAGCGACCGCTCGCCGGACCGTGTCCGGATGGCGACGCTGCTCGCGCCCTCGGCGCGGACGATGGCGCAGACCTCGCCCGCGTCCCCGTCCAGCTCGATCGCGCACAGGCCGCCGGCCTCGCCGGAGCGGGCCTCGACCGCGACCCGGGCGTGGGGGCCGACCAGCCCCGCGAGCCAGCCCGCCACGAGCAGCGCCTCGAGGGACGGTGCGTCCCCGCCGCCCGCGACGCGGATGGCCGCATTCCCCTCCTGGAGCGAGCGCAGCACGGCACCCCGGATCGTGAGGGCGACCGTCTGGCGCCACGCGGTCACCTCGGCCCAGGCCAGGTCGGTGACGGCCGGGCCGTCGGCACCGGCGAGGTCGGCGAGCGCGGCGGCGGCCTCGGGGCCGTCGGCGTCCCGCGCGGCCTCGGTCACCACGCGATCCGCGACCCCGCCGAGGTCGCGCATCACCGGGTGAGCCGCGTCCGGGCGCCCCGGCCACCACAGGAACGTAGTGAGATCCGAGCGCAACAGCGGGATGACTGCGCTCGCGGCGTGCTCGACGACGCCGCCGCGCAGGGTGAGCACGACCCGCTCGACCTCGACGGGCCGGCCGTCCGTGGCGCGGCGCACCGCCGCCTCTGCCTGCGCGTCGATGCCGTCGCCGCCGGGCGCTGTCGTGAGGATGACGGCGCGGGAGGGATGGTGGTCCGCGAGGTGGTCGACGACGTCCTCCATCTCCGCCGCCGCGGCCTCGTCCGGCGCCCAGGCGATCAGGTTCAGGACGCTCGTGCGCGCGGGGACGGCGCCCTCGGGCGCGAGCCCATGCCGCAGGTCGGCCAGGCGCGCGGCCACCTCGCCGATCCGCACCCCCTCGCCGGACCAGCGCGCGGACGACGGCGCCCCGGCTACAGCCGTCGCCACTCGTGCCCGTCCGCGGCGATGAGGGCGTCGGCCGCGGGCGGCCCCCAGGTGCCGGCCGCATAGCTGTCGAGCGGGGCGCGCCCGTCCGTCCAGGCGCGGATGAGCGGGTCCACGATCTCCCACGCCCGCTCGACCTCGTCCCAGCGGATGAAGAGCGTCGAGTCCCCGAGCATGCAGTCGAGCAGCAGGCGCTCGTAGGCGTCGGGCGAGCTGCGCAGGAACGAGGTGCCGTAGGCGAACTCCATGTTGACCGGACGCAGGTCGATCTGCGGACCGGGCACCTTCGCGACGAACCTGAGCGAGGCCCCCTCGTCCGGCTGGATCCGCAGCGTGAGGAGGTTCGGCTCCACGGTCTCCACGGCCGTCGTGGCGAACGGGTGATGCGGCGCCGGCTTGAAGTAGATGGCGACCTCGGTCGCGCGCCTGGGCAGGCGCTTGCCCGTGCGCAGGTAGAACGGCGTCCCCGCCCAGCGCCAGTTGTCGATCTCGAGGCGCATCGCGACGTAGGTCTCGGTCTCGGAGCCCGGCGCGACCCCATCCTCGTCGCGATAGCCGGGCACCGGCTCGCCGCCGATCCACCCGGCGTCGTACTGGGCGCGGACGACGCTGTGCGCCACGGCGTCCTCCTCCATCACCGGGATCGCCCGCAGCACCTTGACCTTCTCGTCGCGCACCTCGCGGCTCTCGAAGCGCGCGGGCGGCTCCATCGCGACCAGCGACAGCACCTGCATCATGTGGTTCTGCACGATGTCGCGGAGGGCCCCGCTCTGGTCGTAGTAGCCGCCGCGCCCCTCGACGCCGAGGTCCTCGGCGACCGTGATCTGCACGTGGTCCACGTAGCGGCGGTTGAAGAGCGGCTCGAAGATCGCATTGCCGAAGCGGAACGACAGGATGTTCTGGACAGTGTCCTTGCCGAGGTAATGGTCCATGCGGAAGACCTGGTCCTCGCGCAGGAACCGCAGGATCTGATGGTCCAGCTCCTGGGAGCTGGCCAGGTCGTGGCCAAACGGCTTTTCGATCACGACGCGCGTCCAGGGCCCATCCTCTGCACGGTTGATGAG
>DATFWK010000036.1:0-17616 GCA_035259345.1 Miltoncostaeaceae bacterium
GCCCGGCGGTCGCGACCATCTCCTCGGGCACTCCTGGGACGACGGGGACGAGGATCGTCTTGTAGGTGGGGTCCGGAGGCGGTTGCGCGCCCTCGCGGCGACGGGAGAACAGCTTCATGCACAAATCGTAGCTCGCGCCGGAGGGGCGGCGTCGGCAGATCGCGCCTGCGCTCAGACCGTCATCTCGCTCGACCACCGGGGGCCAGCTCTCTGAGGTACGGGAGCGCCTTCACGACGAGGAACAGGCCGCCGGCGACCCACAGGAGCAGCGGCATCGCCGGCAGGCGCGAGCCGCCGCCGGATCGCGACGAGCGCTGCGCCGGGCCGGCCGCGGAGGCGGCTCCGGCGCCGCTCGCGCTGTGGCGCTCGAGGGCGCCGCGCAGGGCGGCAGGGTTATGCGGGCGCTCCGGGACGGGACGAGTGGCCGAAAGCGTCCGTGGGCGCCCGCTGGCCCGCTTCACCGGGGCCGGAGGGGCCGGCCTGACGGGCGTCCGCGCGACGGAGCGGACCGGAGCCGCGGGCGGGGGCGCCGGGGAGGCCGGCTCCGGACGGGCCGGAGCGGAGCGCGTGGGCGCCGGCGGGGGCGGCGCCGGCCGGGGCGGAGGGGGCGTGCGCACCTGGGGTCGGGACGGAGCCGTCGGCGGCCGCGGCGCCGGGGCCGGCCGCGGCGCGGGCGGGGTCGCCTCCGCGCGGACGCTCCGGGGCGGCGCCTCGGGAGGTGGCAGCGTGCCGGTGGGGCGGGAGCCCGCCCCGGGCACGGGGTCGGGGCCCGGAAGCGCCCCGAGGGCGGGCACCGAGCCGGCCAGGATGCTCGTCGCGGCCACCGCGAGGAGGATCGCGCGGCGCCGTGACGAGCGTCCGTTTCCGGCGCGGGTCACCGTCCCGCCCTCGGGACGATCTGGAAGAAGCTCACCCCGACGGGCGCCGGCGCATAGCGCGCGCCCCGCATGTAGGGGCAGGCCCGCCACACGTAGCGCCGTCCCGCCTCGAGGACGCCGGCCCGCACCTTCAGGGTGGTCCCGGAGGGGTAGGCCGAGAGCACCCGCTTCAGCCCGGGGTACTGCCAGATCTGGATGTTGTAGGCGACCGTGCCCTTCGGCCCGCGAGCCCAGTGCAGGACCGGCCGCCTGGTCGCGAGCCCCGCCCCCGCGACCGGCCACAGCTTGTAGCTGCGACGGCGAAGCTGGAGAAGGGCCTTCGGCACCTGGCCTCCCGACGGCTTGGCGAGGTGCGGCGGCCCGAGCGGCGGCGGCCGCGTGGCCGGCAGCGCCGGCCCGCTGGCCGTGGGCGCGACGGGCGGCGCCGCCGGGATCGCCATCAGCCCGAAGTCATGCCCCAGGCTCGCGAGGCCCGAGCCGACGACGATGCCGCCGCTCGTCGGCGGCGTCGCGGGGTCGAGGCCGGCGGGCGCCCCTGCCGTCACGGTGTACGTGCCGGGCAGGAGGTCGGAGAAGAGGTAGCCGCCGCCGGACCCCGAGGACGCCTGCGCGCTCACCGGCCTCCCCAGCCCGTCGGTCCCGGTCAGGGTCAGCGCCGCCCCGCCGACGGCCGTCCTGCCGCCGCCGGTGACGTCGAAGACGCCGCCGCCGATCGACGCCGGGCGGGCGCTTCCGGCCGTGAAGGCGCCCGCCAGCGTCGGCGTGACCACCACCCGGGCGCCGGCCGGCCCGACCGGGGCCCATGGCGGGGAATCGGTCGCGCTCACCTGCCAGGTGCCGGTGGGGACGCTTGCGAGGTCCGCGCTTCCGTCCGATCCGGTGAAGACCGTCGACGTCGTGCCGAGCGGGCTCGTGAGATCGAACTGCCGCCCGGCGAGCCCGGGCTCCCCGGGGTCGTGCACGCCGTTCCCGTTGACGTCCTCGTACTGCGCCAGCTGGAGCGGTCCGACCGCGTGGGCGGCGTCGAAGCTCGTGCTCGCCAGGTCGGGCGGCCCGCCGGCCTGGTCGATGACGCTGACCGTGACCGTGTAGCGGCCCGCCGGCTGCTGGGCGCCGGGGAACGGCACCTGCCCGGAGACGGAGGTGGCCCCGACCGCCGACGTCGCCTGGAACACGACCTTGCCCGTGGGGTCGGTCATGCCGACGTCGACGCGGGTGGGCGCAGGGGTCTCGGCGACGGTGTAGGCGATCCCGCCCGTGGCGCCGAGAACGACGGCCTGCGGTGGCCGGGGAGCGCCGGCCAGCGAGATCGTCGCAGCAGCGTGTGCGGCCGCGGGGGCGCCGAGCAGCACCGCCGGCATGAGCCAGGCCGCGACGGCGCGCCACCCCGGTCGCCGGGGCCTGCACGCCCCGGCGACCGTCGCAGGTGAATTCAGGTGCGATCCCATGGCTGACCTACGAGCCGGCGTCCCCGTTCGCGATCAGGCCCGGACCACGGTGAACCCCATGGTCTGCGTGGCGCCTGCCGGCAGCCCGGCGGCGGTGGCGCGGGCGACGAGCCGGTATCGGCCCAGCGCGAGCTTGCGCCCGCCGACGACCCCCGAGAACTGCCAGGCGTTGGCGCCCGCACGCGACGGGCGGGAGACGGCACCGATGGCCCTCCAGCCCTTCTTCGTCCGCTGCTGGACCACGAATCGCGTGGTGCCCTTCCGGTCGAGCCGCCAGGTCACGAGCGATCCGAGCGGCCGGCGCAGCCGGCCGGCCTCGACGTGGCGGACCCCGAAGCGGGTGGGCAGCATCCGCAGCTTCGTCAGCCGGAGCGGCGAGCGCGACGTGGCGCCCGCGACCGCTCCGGCGGTTCCCGGCTGCGCGGCGGTGCCCCCGGCCGGACGGCTGCCGGACGCCTGGGCGTTGGGGATGACGTCGACGAGGCCCGGCACCCCGGGCGTGCCAGAGGCGGGCTGGCCGGCAGGGGTTGTGGAGCCGGGGGGCGTGGAGCCGGGCGGCAGCGGCGGGCCCGGCACGACGGCCGTCAGCGACGACGCGGCCTGGCTCACGGAGGACACCGGGTTGCCCGCCAACTCCACCACACGCAACCGGAAGCCCTGGTCCGCCGCGCCCACCGTGTAGGTCGATCCGCTCAGGTCGCCGTTTGCGTCCTGGACGACCGCGCAGCTCGTGCCGTCCGCCGAGCACCGCTGCCAGCGGAGCACGACGTCGATCGGGGCCGTGCCGGTCCAGGCGCCCGGCGTCGCCGTCAGCGTCCCGCCGTTCACGGCGTCGCCGCTCAGGGACGGGGACGACGTGCTGGTCGGGTCGGCCGGCGTGAACGTCGCGCTCCCGTTCACGGTGGTCCAGCCGGAGTGCCGTCCGGCGTAGACGTCACCGACCGTCGTGCCGGTCAGCGGGACGTCGACCGCGCCCGCCGTCGTGACGTGCGCCTGGCCGTCCTGGAGGTAGGCGGTCACCGTCGGAGCGGCGGTCGCCCAGGCGGACTGCTGGCGGAGGAGCGTTCCGGCCTGGCTCATGCTCGGCTGCACCAGCGGGGCTGTCGCGTTGAAGTACGCGTGGTAGCGCGCGAGCAGAACGTCCAGCACGCCCTGGTGGTCGGCCCCGTACAGGATGCCGTTGCCGCTCGTCAGGATCAGGTTGCTCTGGTGGACGTAGTGCGGCCGCGGGTCGTTGCCGAGCACGTGGTCGAACATGATCCCGACCTCGCTGTCGAGGTAGTCGGTCCACGTCGCGGCGGTCGTGCGGCACGTGGTGACCGCCGTGTTCACGCACGCGCCGAGCGGCGGCGGCAGGTAGATCCAGTTGTACTCGTTGAGCTGGTCGTCGCGGGTGGCGACGTTGTAGTAGACGTTGGACGGGTGGCGCGGGACGGTGAGCGCCGGCCCGATCGCCCGCTGGGCGTTCTGCACCGAGGCGTCATCCGCGACCCACGTGACGCCGGTGTTCGTCAGCGCGGCGGGCATGGCCGGGTTGAGCCCTGGACGGCCGAGCGACACGTACGAGCCGAGCCCCGAGTGCTCGCCGGTCACCAGCTCCTGGGGGTTGATCGGGATGCCGTTCGCCTGCGCGAACTGGACGTTCTGCGTGATCTCGGACTGGATCTGGGCCTGCGTCGCCGTGTCGAGCTGCAGGTGGGTGAAGGTGTGGTTGACCCACCGGAACTTCGAGATCACGTCGGGGCGCAGCAGCCCGTTCGTCGGATCGTCGGAGAGCGGGTCCACTCCGCCCGCGGCGTCACGCGCGTCCTGGACGGCGCCCCCGTTGTAGACCAAGTTGAACGTGAGCCCGTTCGCCTGCTCCCATGCGATCGCCGCGACGGTGTCCGCTGGGGTCATGCGCAGGTCGACGCAGGCCGGCTGGCCGGCGTTCCCGCAGGTGGTGGGCTCCAGGTCGCCGGGCGTCGTGTGCGTGGTGGGGTCCCACTTCGCGTCCGTGTTGAACACGTCGTCGACGTCGACCGAGAAGTAGTTGCGGTCGACGCCGAGGTGGACGCCCCGGGTGACCCAGTTGATGATCCCCTCCCGCAGGAGCTGGTTCTGGGTCTGGAACTGGTTGCTCGAGACGGTCATGACCATCTCCTGGCGACCGTCCTCGGGGTGGGTGTAGATGCCGAGATAGGACGACCCGCCGGGCCCGGTCAGGAGCGTCGTGAAGTTGGCCGGGTCGAGCGGGGTCGCCTGTGCCCCGAACGAGCCCTGGTCGATCGGCACGGGCCCGACGAGCTCGGGGAAGAGCTGATGCCCGGCGGCGGTGAGCTGGCCGGTGTTGCCGCCCTGCTCGCCCACGTTCGTCGCGAAGTTGAGCCCGTGCGCCGGCCCGGGCAGCGTCGCGTCGCTGAACTGACGGATGCCGTACGTCGACTCGTACCGCGCGAGCGCGTCCCACTCGCTCTGCGCGAGTGCCGGCGTCGAGTCGGCGTGGACCAGGTCGCCGTCCGTGAGGATGATCGCCTGGTAGCGGCCGTGCCCCGGGCCGTCCGTGAACGTCGCGTCGGTGAGCGGCGGCGCCGTGTCGGCGACGATCGCGTCGTAGGGGATCCCGTCACGGTCGAGGTTGGCCTTCCAGGCCGCGAACCCCGCCTCGTTCCCCGAGGCGGTCAGGAGGAGCACCTTCATGTCGACGCGCAGCCCGGGGTCGATCCGCAGCGGTGCCGCCCCCAGCAGCGCGGGAAGGGCCGCGATCATGAGGATCGCGGCGAGGAGCGCCCCTTGGCGCAGGCGTCGATTCATGGCTGCCTCCGGTTGCAATGCAGTGGGACCCGCGGTACCCGGGTCAGGTCGATGTCGCTGGCGAACGGCAGGGCGCCGGCCGCGCAGGCGTTCTGGCGCGCCCGCTCGATGCCGGCCGCGTCGCCGGCCGGGAAGTAGTCCGTCGCCGTCACCAGGAGCCCGGCCTGGCGCATGCGGCGGATCGCCGCCAGGGCGCCGGCCGTCTCGCCGGCCGGTTGCACGACGTACGAGCTGGAGTCGAAGTCGTACGTGCCGGTCACGTCCTCGCGGTTCCAGCCGTCGAGGTCGTGGAGCATCGGCCCCATCACGTCCTCGCCGTTCTGGGCGAAGAGGAACCCCCGCCGTGCGTGGACGCGCCGGGCGATGGCGCCGACCAGCAGGCGCATCCCGGCCGCCTGCCGCGCGTGGGTCTCGATCATGTCGACGTTGTCGAGGAAGAGGCCGTCGAAGCCCTTGGCCAGGAGGCTCGGCGCGACCCGGTCGGCGATCAGCGCCCTGAATCCGGGGCTCGAGGTGTCCGCGTACCACTCGCCCCAGTCCTGCCAGAGCTCCATCCGGTACGGGGACGCGGCGGCGAACCACGGCCGGCCCTTCTCGATGGTCCCGACGCTGAGGTAGCCGAGCACGACCTTGCCCTGGCGCCGCAACTGGCGGACCCGCGCGGCCGAGGTGTCCTGCCCGTCGACCACCACGAGCTGGTAGCGGTCGAGGTTGGCGGCCGCGGCGCCGTCGCCGATCGCGAACGCCCAGGTCCGGACCTTCGCAAGACGCGGATTTATCGGACGGGCTGACGCGGCGCCGGCGAGGCCGAGGGTGACGAGCAGCGCCAGCACCAGTGGCCATCGCGGGCCCCGCATCTACGGCTCTCCGACGAGGGCCGGGGCGCGCCAGCCGGGGACCGTGGCGGCGCGCCCCGGTGCCCGGCTCAGCCCGACGAGCGAGCGCCAGGCCGCGGGCAGTCCGAGCCACGGGTTGGGCATGTGGCCGTCCGTGACGTATGCGACCCCGGCTCCGTGGCGCCGGGCCCTCGCCATCGCCTCGAACGTCTCCCTCTCGGGGACGCCGTACACCAGGTGCCATCGCCCGGCGTCCGCCGTCGCGTCGAATCGCACCGGCACGCGGCGGTAGTCCGACCAGTGCCCCTCGAACGTCACGACCTCGTCGAACCAGCCCCCGGCCCGGTCGTCGACCAGCGGTCGCCCGGGGTTGATGGCGGTCCGCATGCCCATCGCGCGGAGGCCCCGCCCGAGCCGGTGGTAGGGGGCGAGCGCCGCCGCGTCCGCCGGGGCCTGATCGAGGAAGGCTCCGTCGACACCCAGCCGGCGCCGGTAGGCCGCCGCCGCCCGCGCGACCGAGCCGAGGCCGCTCACCCCGTAGGCGAGGTCGATGTAGCCATAGACGAGCACGCCGTGCCGGCGCACGGCGCGCACCGCGTCCCCGTACTCCACGGACATGCCGGGCGCTGGGCCCGAGTCCGGGTTCACGATGGCGATCGAGCCCGCCGGCAGCGTCTCGAGGCAGGCCCAGTCCTCCGGCGAGCACGCCGGGCTGAAGTACGCCGGGACGCCGATCCGCATCAGGCCGTCCTGCTGCTCATCGCCGTCGCGTGCGGGTTCGCGGTGAGCGACGCCCAGAGATCCGCCGTGGACCGCTCGAGCGGGATCTCGGCGCGCCAGCCGAGGAGCCGCCGGACGAGGGTGACGTCCGCCTCCTGCCACGACACGCGCTGGGACCGGTCGGAGCCCGCGCCGCGCTCGGTGATGCGGCCCCGGTACGCCGATGCGGCGACCAGGGTGCCGACCACCATCCGGGCGGTGACCGCCGTGCCGCTCCCGACGTTGAGGACGGCGCCGGCCAGGCCCTCGGTGGCGCACGCGATGCCGACCGCCCGCGCCACGTCGCGGATGTCCACGAAGTCGCGGAACGCGTCGAGCGGGCCCAGCTCCACGTGGTCCAGGCCGAGCTCGAGCGCGGTGCGGATCTTGCGCGCCGCCGCGCCGGCGAGCGACTGCTCCGGCGCGCCCGGGCCGATCGGGTTGAACACCCGCAGCACCAGGGCGTCGAGGCCGCTCTCCGCCGCGCTCGTCACGAGCTGGGTCGCGATCAGCTTCGTGGCCCCATACGGACCGGCCGGGTGCGGCTCATCCGTTTCCCGGCTCGCCCGTCCCGGCGCTCCCTCGCCGTACTCGGCGCCGGAGCCGATCTGCACGACCCGGGGCGGCCGGCGCATGTCCGACGCCGCGACGAGGAGGTTGAGGACCACCCGCGCGTTGGCGTCGACGAGGCCGCGCCGGCTGCGGCCGGTGAAGCCGGCGCAGTTCACGACGACGTCGGGGGCCGCGCGGTCGAGCGCCCGCCGGACCGTCGTGACCGACACGCGCGAGAGGTCCATGGAGATCCAGCGCGCGTCGTCGCCGGGCGGCGGCTGGCCGCGCGTGATGCACACCGGCCGGATGTCGGGGTGGAGGCGCGCGAGCTCGCGCCGGACGGCTCCGCCGATGAATCCCCGCGCTCCGACGAGCACGACTCGCATCACGCGGCGACCGTGGAGGAGAGGGGCGTCGCGACGGGCGGCAGGAGCTCGTCCTTGATGGCCCCGAACTCCTGGTTCGCCCGGTCGTAGTCGTCGGGGCGGCCGATGTCGAGCCAGTAGCCGCTGAAGGGGAAGACGGCCGGCGGGGTGCCCGCGGCGAGCAGGTCGAGGACGAGCTGGTCGAAGCCGAGCGGCTCGCCCTCCGGGTAGCGGGCGAGCGTCGCCCGTGAAAGCGCGTAGACGCCCATGCTCACCGAGTAGCCGAGAGTCGGCTTCTCGGTGAAGCCGACGATGCGGTCGCCGTCGCGCTCGAGGACGCCGAAGTCGATCTTCACCGATCGCTCGTAGGTCGCCACGGTGAGCGGGGCGCCGCTCGCGCGCTGCGCGCCGAGCACGGCGCCGTAGTCGAGGTCGGTGAGGATGTCGCCGTTCATCACCAGGAACTCGTCCGGCAGGCGGTCGAGCATCCCGATGAGCGGCCCCATCGTCCCGAGCGGGGTGTCCTCCTGGCTGTAGTCGACCTCGATGCCCCAGCGGCTCCCGTTGCCGATGTACGCCCTGATGAGCTGGCCGAGGTGGCCGATTGCGAGCGTGGCCGAGCGGAAGCCGTGATGGGCGAGCTGCGCGAGCACGATGTCGAGGATCGAGTGCTCGTCGCCGATCGGCACCAGCGGCTTCGGCAGGCAGGTGGTGTAGGGGCGCAGGCGCACGCCCCTGCCCCCGGCGAGGATCACGGCGTGCGGGCCGGCCAGCCGGTCCGCGGACCCCCGCACATGGATCCTGCTGTCGCTCCTGATCGTGTCGTGCATGGCGATCCCGCCCTTCAGACGGTGTAGACGGCGGTGCGGTACCGGCCGAGGTTGGCCGGGTCCTGGAACCACTCGCAGGCGATCTCGAGGCCCTCGGCGAGCGTGTGGCGCGGACGCCACCCGGTCGCGCGCTCGAGCTTGCGCGGGTCCGCGACGAGCCGCATGACCTCGGAGGGCCCCGGCCGGAGACGCGAGTCCTCGCATGTGACCGCGACGTCCTCGCCCATGACGCCGGCGATGGCGTCGACGAGCGCCCCGATCGAGATCTCGGACCCGGTCCCGGCGTTGAACGTCTCGCCGAGCACCGTGTCCGGGTCGGCGGTGCCGACGGCGAGGAAGGCGGCGGCCGTGTCGGCCACGAAGCAGAAGTCCCGCGTCGGGGCCAGCGACCCGAGCCGGATCTCGCGCTCGCCGGCGGCGATCTGGGAGATGATCGTCGGGATGACGGCCCGGGAGGACTGGCGCGGACCGAACGTGTTGAACGGCCGCAGGGTGACGACCGGCAGGTCGAAGCTCAGGCGGTAGCTCTCGGCGAACTTGTCGGCCGCGACCTTCGAGGCCGCGTAGGGCGACTGCGCCTGGAGCGGGTGCGTCTCGTCGATGGGCACGGACCGCGCCGTGCCGTAGACCTCGCTCGTGGAGGTGTGGACCACTCGCGGCGTCCCGAGCGCGCGGGCGGCCTCGAGCACGTTGACCGTGCCGCCGGCGTTCGTCGCCAGGTAGGACCGCGGCGCCTCGTACGAGTACGGGATCGCGATCAGCGCGGCCAGGTGGTAGACGACCTCGGCGTCGCGCATGAGCCCGTGGACCGAGTCCGGGTCCCGGACGTCGCCCAGGACGACCTCGACCATCTCCAGCACGGCCGGATCGAGGGTCTCGAGCCAGCCCCACGAGGCGAACGAGTTGTACTGGACCATCGCGCGGACGCGGGATCCGTCCTCCACGAGCGCCTCGACGAGGTGCGAGCCGATGAACCCCTCCGCACCGGTGACGGCGACGAGATCTGTCATTTCCATGCCTCCCTTTCCGGCGCGATGCGCCTCATCGGTGGTTGACGACGTTCCTGACGTCGCGGAAGGCGTCCAGCCCCACCGCGACGACCAGCCCCGAGGCCGCGACGATGAACGCGGCGTCCGCGCTGGTCCCGCCGAGCCCCACGGCCGCGGCGAAGATGGCGAGCGCGAGCGAGAACGAGAGCGCGACCGCCCAAACCTTCCCGGCCGCGGTCGTCACGAGCCCCAGGAACAGCGCGCAGCCCAGGAGCGTGTAGCCGGTCATGAGCACGAGCGGGTCGGCCGGCGAATGGCCCGAGAGCGCGACCACGGCGAGCGACACGGCGCCGAGCAGGACGACGGCGGCGAGATAGCGGATCGACGCGACGGCGAGGCTGCGCCCGGCGACCCGCCCGAAGACGCGGAGGTCGAGCTCCCGCCCGAGGGCTCGCCGGGTCCGCGCCACGTGCCTGCGGAGCTCGAACTCGGCGAAGCCCATGCTGAGCGTGAGCGGCACCATCCCCGCCGCGAGGAGCGTCGCGGCCCCTCGCTGGGTGGCGATGATCGGGCCGACGATCGGGGCTGCGACGAGCGATCCGGCTAGGAGGCCGTAGACGACGTACGGCCCAGCGCGACGCGCCTCCCTGCGGGTCGGCATCGCGCCTGCTCGCATTGCGCCGCGGGTCTGCCAGAGCGCGGCGAGGACGACCAGCGCGATGCCCGCCGTCATGACCCCGAGGACGGCGTCCCAGGGGATCCACGCCGATCCGCCGAGGCTATGGGCTGCCGCCGCGGCGGCGCCCGGCACCATCATGGCGCCCAGCCAGAGGTCGGCCTCGACGAAGACGAGCGCGGTCGCAGCCACCACGTAGACGCCGAGCCCGATCGCGACCGCGGTCAGCCCGGCCGGCCAGTCGAAGGCGGCGCGCCCCACGGCGGCAACGCCGGCCGCCGCCAGGAGGCTTCCGATCAGCGTCCAGCGCAGCAGCCCAAGCGCGGCCGGGCGGCCGCGCCGCGCGAGCACGCCGTGCGCCAGGATCGAGATGGCCTGGCTCACGGCCCAGCCCCCGATGGTCACGCCCACGAGCACCAGGGTCGCCAGGCGGGACGAGATCGAGTGCTCCAGGCCGAAGAAGTACACCCCGGGCAGGGCGAAGAGCGCCCCCCGGGCGATGCAGCGGCGGGAGACGGCCTCGCCGTCCACGGCCGGCCGCGCATGGGACCGAAGCGGCACGCGCGCGTGCAGCTCCTCGGCGACCGCGAACACGTCGGGAAGCCCGAAGCGCAGGCGGGCGAGGGCGTCCGTGAGGCCGTCCGCCTCCAGGGCGGCTGCGATCTCGAGCGCGTCGACCGCGCCGGTGCACACGCCGTCCATGCGGCGCGAGAGCCGGCTCAGGGGATCCTGCGCGCGGCGATCGCCCTCGACGAGCTCGAGCGGAGCGACCGTCGTCTCCTCGGCCGGCAGGAGCGCCAGGCCGCCGGTCAGCGAGGAAGCCTGGCTCATGCCACGGCCCCGATCGCGCCGACACGGACCTCGGGCTCGGGAGCCGGCCGCAGCGGCGCCTCGTCGGCGTCGCCGATGCAGTTCTCGTAGATGCCGCGGTAGGTGTCGAGGAAGCGCCCCAGCGTGAAGCGCTCGAGCACCCGGGCCCGGGCCGCGTCCGCGATCCTCTGCCGCAGCGGCCCGTCCACGAGGAGCCGCGCGCACGCGTCGGCCACCGCCTGGACGTCCCGGGGGGCGACGACCAGCCCGGCCTCGCCGACGGCCTCGCGGACGCCGCCGACGTCCGTCGAGACCGTGGCGCGGCGCGAGGCCATCGCCTCGATCACGGTGTAGGGGAACCCCTCCGACACGCTCGTGAGCGCGACGACGTGTCCGGCGCCGTACGCCTCGGTGATCGCGTCGACCCTGCCCTCGAAGGCCGCGGCGCCGGCGAGGCCGAGCGACTCGACCAGATCCTCGCACCGGCGGCGATAGGGCTCGTTTCCCCTCGGCGTCGGGCCGAACATGCGCAGGCGCGCCTCGGGCACCCGCCGCCGGACCAGCGCGAACGCCCGGATGAGCGTCTCGAGGTCCTTCAGCGGGTCGACCCGTCCGATCCAGGCGAGCGTCGGCACCGACGGCTCGTCGTCGGCCGGCGGGAAGTCCTCGGGGTCGACGCCGTTGTGGACCGGCTGGATCAGGTCCTCGTCGGCGCCGATCCGGACCTGCCAGCGCTGGTTGTACTCGCTGCCGGGCGTGATGAGGTCGGCTGCGCGGTATGCCGCGCCGGCCAGGACCCGGTAGAACCGAAGCAGGAGCGCCCGCACCGGGAAGCTGTAGGCCCGTGAGTCGACGGCGAGGTAGCGCTCACGCAGGTAGACGCCGTGCTCCGTCAGCAGCATGTTCGTGCCGAAGGTCCACTTCGCCGCCAGGCCGACGAGCGCGGGCAGCCCGTTCGACACGCAGTGGGTGAGGCGGGACTCCAGGGGCGGCACCCAGAGGGGTCGGAGGAAGTGCTCCAGCAGCTCGCCGGCCACGAGTGCGTCCCCGACGGTCGGCGCGGTCGTCTCCCCGGCCCGCCCGAAGCTGCCCGAGGAGCGCAGGCGCTCGTGCACGCGCTCCAGCGCCGACTGCTCGCGGAGCAGGCCGCCCACGTCCGTGGAGCGCGCCAGGTCGTGCATCCGCCCGAGCCCCTCGAGCAGCTCGCCCTCGGGGTCCGTCGCCCGGTCCGTCAGCGCGTCCAGGAAGCGCTCGTGCGCCTCCGCCACCGCGGCCGCCCGGGCCGCCGAGCACCGGCGCCGCCGCCTGGGGGTCGGCCCCCAGAGCGGCAGCGCGCGCAGCTCGGTGACATTCGGCGGCAGCGCCAGCACCGGGTGCTCGTCGCCGGAGCCGGTGATGGCGACGACCCCGAATCGCCGCTCCGGCAGCCCCCGGATCATCTGATCGCACCAGACCGTGACCCCGCCGTGGTGGAAGGGATAGGTCCCCTCGGTCACGAGGGTCACGTCGATGTCGGGCGGCCGTGTCACGGCGCGATGGCCATGCTCACGGACTTGTTCTGGGGCACGTTGACCCAGCGGGACTTGACGCCCCCGTAGGAGGTGAGGCCGTTGCCGGCCCCGGTGACCGGGACCTGGACCGGGGTGGTCCCGGTGTTCGTGACGACGACGTTCGGACCGAGGCGGTACGCGGTGACCGTCCCGGCGGACATCGCCGCCGCCCATGCCGCCTGCCGCTGCAGCTCCGTGCCGGTGTCGGTCATCGTCGGGTTGACGAGGGCCGGCGTGAAGTAGCTGTGATAGCGCGACAGCACCTCGTTGACAACCGGATAGAACGTGCCGTCCTCGGCCAGGTTCGCCTGGTGCATGTAATGCGGGCGAGGGTCGTTCGTTATGAGGTGCTGCAGCATGATCGACGCCTCGGAGTCGACGTACTCACTCCATGTCGCCGGCTGGAGCCGGCACGTCGTCACTGCGGTGTTGACGCAGCCACCGAGGGGGGGCGCCGTGTAGATCCAGTTGTATTCGTCGAGCTGCTCGGCGAACGTCCCGACGTTGTAATAGATGTTCGACGGGTGCCGTGGCACCGTCAGGGCCGGTCCGATCGCTCGCTGGTTGTGCTGCACGGAGTCGTCATCCCCGAGCCACCTGACGCCTGTGTTCGCAAGCGCGGCCGGCATTGCCGGGTTGAGCCCCGGGAGGCCGAGCGAGGTGTAGGAGCCGAGGCCGGAGTGCCCACCGGTGACCAGCTCCTGCCGGCTGATCGAGATCCCGTTGCGATTGGCGAACTGGATGTTCTGCGTGATCTCGGACTGGATGTCGGCCTGCGTCGCGGTGTCGAGGTCATCGTGGTTGTAGGTGTGATTGATCCACCGGAACGCCGACTTGTTCTGGAGCAGCGCGGTGCTCAGCGGGTCGGAGCCGTTCGTGGCGATCGCGTCGTCCATGCCGGACCCGTTGAAGACGAGGTCCAGCTTGATGCCGTTCGCCTTCGACCAGTTGACGGCCCGTGTGACGTCCGCGGGCGCCATGCGGATCATCGGGATCGTCGCGCCCTCGTCGTCGTGCGTGGTCTTGTTGACCGTGTCCCACCGGTCGTCGGCCAGGAAGATGTCGTCGATGTGAGCGGCGAAGTAGTTACGCCACTGACCCAGGCTCACGTTCCCGGTCGCCCAGGCGGCCTCGCCGCGCATGAGCAGCGCCCCCTGGATCATCGACGGCCCCACCGAGACCGTGGAGACGAGCTCCTGACGGCCGTCCGGCCACGTCACGGAGGCCACGAGCGTCGCGCCGCCCGGATTCGTGACGAGCGGGGTCACGTTCGCGCCGGCCATCGGCGTGGCCGTGTACCCCCAGGCGTTCGCGTCGTACGTGATGCGGCCCGTCGAGTACGGGAAGACCGTCCGGCCCGCGGTGGTCAGCGTCGCCTCGGTCCCGAGCGAGCCCATCGGCCCGGAGCCGCCCGCCCAGGTCAGTCCCTCCTCGGCGGAGGGGAAGGCGAAGGCGTCGATCTGACGCACGCCGAACGTCGCCTCGAAGGACTGGAGCGCGGTGAGCTCGTCCGAGCTCATGTGCGTTGGCACCAGGTCGTCGGCCATCACGACCGCGTCGTACTTCGCATGGGTCGTGCCGTCGGCCAGCGTCGCCGCGGTGATCGCCGGCGCCTGGTTGAGGACGATGGTGGTTGCCGGTATGCCTTCCTGCTGCAGCGCCTGCTGCCAGGCCGCCAGGCCCGGCTCGGTCCCGTCGCTCGAGAGCAGCAGGAAGCGCAGGTCCATGCGCTGCGTCGGCGACGGCGCCGCCTGCGCGCCGGCCGCCCAGACCAGGAGGCCCGCGAGGGCCAGGAGAAGGGCCGTCAGCCCCTGCCGAGACCTCCGGCTGGGGCGATTGCCATGGGTCCTCGGGGCCTCCGCCCGGGGCCGGTTGCACCGGCCCCCGGAGGAGCGGTAAAGATAGGAGTGCATTCGAGCCTCACGCGTTCGATGCCACGGCCGAGACGGCAGCCACCGTGCTCGGCCACTTTTTTGCCTGAATTCCGGGCCGCCTGGGCCGGCGGTCCGGTCTTAAGACCATCGTTCCTGTCAGAGCCCATGATCGTCGATGCCGGCAGGCGGCCGCCTCCGGGGAGTCCTGCGGATCCGCCTACGGGAAATCCGCAAAGCCTCCTACCGGGACAACTGCGAATGCTCGCCCGGATGGACGATCGAAGCTCCATATTGTTGCCAGTCCACCTTTCCCGGGCAGCACGGTGGCCACCCGATCAGTCTCACCTGGAATGGCTTGGCCCAATCGCGATCGTAGACCCGCTGCACGCCCGTGATACCCCCCGGAGGGGGAGTTCGAGGTCTTAGGACTGGCCGATGGTCTAGCCCTCGGTTAAGCACGCATTAGCGACCAGTTAAGCGCGACTAATCCGTCGCCCGGCGAGTCGGCGGGCCTCCGGGCCGGGCGACAGAGAAAACACCGCGGTCAGGCTCGCTTCAGCCGAGCCAGAACTCGTCCTCGCTCTGCTGGTCGCCCTGGAACTCGCGGAACTCGACGGCCTTGCCGCCGGTGACCCGCCAGCAGTGGATCTCCGGGGTCGACAGCTCTCGTCCGTTCCGCTGCGCGGTCACCGTGGTGATCGCGACGACGCGGTCCCCCTCGGCGACGACCTCGTCGAGCGCGACCTGGAGCGTCCCCGCGGAGAGCTCCATGGAGCGCTGGAAGAACCCCAGGACGCCGTCGTGACCCCGGTAGTCGCCTGAGAGCGGGCTGCGGCCGGGCACGTGCCAGGCGATGTCCTCGCCGAGCATCTCCAGCACCGCCGGGATGTCTCCGCGGGCGAAAGCCGCGTAGCCGTCACGGATCATCTGCGCGTTGTCACTGGTCATGGCCTGTCTCCTTTCGTTTGCGGAGACAGAACCCTCGTCCGGCGCCCGGCTGCTCGCGACAGGGTGCCTACCCTGGACTTTTCTCCCCGAGCGCCGCGGCCAGCTCGCCGCGGGCCGCGATGCCGAGCTTCCCGTAGGCGTTCCGGAGGTGCCCCTCGACGGTCTTGAGCGTGACGTAGAGCTCGTAGGCGATCTCGCGGTTCGTGCGTCCCTCAGCGGCGAGGCGCGCGACCCGCAGCTCGCTCGGCGTGAGCGCCTCGACCCCCCGCCGTAGGTCGCGTCGTGGCCTCGCGCCGAGGGCGTGCAGCTCCTCGCGGGCACGGACCGCCACCGGCCGCGCGCCGCACCGTGCCGCCAGGTCCAGTGCCTCCAGGAGCGGCGCCGTCGCGGCGGTCCGCGCGCCCGAGCGGCGGAGCGCCGCGCCGAGCTCCACCAGCGAGCGGGCCCGCTCGAGGATCGCGGGCGACGCCTCGAGCACGGAGGCCGAGCGCTCGAGCAGCACCCGGCCTTCGGGCCCCCAGCGCGCGAGCCCGGCCGTCCGCAGGGAGATCCCGAGCGCCCTCGGCGCGCCGAAGCGGCTGACGTCGGCGAGCTCCGCCTCGGCGAGCGCGCGGCCTTCCTCGAGCCGGCCGAGGCGGATCAGGGCGAGCGCCGCGCCCGAGCGCGCGTGGAGGTATCCGACGTCGCGCATCTCCATCCCCCAACGGTCCTCGCCGAACATCGTGGCGCACGTCTGGAAGTCCGCCAGCGCCTCCGCCGGGCGCCCCTCTGCCAGCCGGAGCCATCCGCGCGTGGCCGGGATCAGCACCGTGCCGACCCCTGCCGGCCAGTTGTGCTGGGGGAGGAGGGCCACGAGCTCGGCAGCCGCCTCCAGCTCGCCGGCGTCGATCGCGACCTGCGCCAGCACGGTCGCGGCGAACGGCAGCCCTCCCGCGAAGTCGCCGCTCTGGACGACGCGAAGCGCCACCCGGGCGGCCGCGTCGGCCTCGGGAAGCGCGCCCAGTCGGAGCTTGAGCACCCCCAGCGTGCTGTAGGTGGCGATCATGCCGCGGGCCGAGCCGGTGCGGTGGACCTCGGCGAACATCGGGCCCAGCGCGCGCTCCACGGCGTCGAAGCGCTCGGCGGTGACGAGCGTCCAGAGCAGCGCGGCTCGCGTGTCCCAGCTCGGGGCGGCCGGCGAGGCGCCCGCGAGCACCGCCTCGAGCGGCGCCGCGACCTCGGCCGCGGGGCGGCCGCGGAGGAGGTCGGCCATGCCGCTCGCGACGGCGACCGCCTCCCTCGCGGCACCGGCCGGCGCGCCTTGTCTGGCGAGTCGGCCCAGGACCCCCTGGACGGACGCCGCGCGCCGGGCGTCGTGGAGGCCGGAGACGACGAGCTGCGCCTCGAGACGGGCCGCGAGCTCCGGCTCGGCACCGTCGAGCTCGGCGACCGCCCGCTCGAGCAGATCGACTGCGTCGACCCAGCGGAAGAGCGACGAGTAGACCTCGGCCGTCCGGAGGGCGAGCTCGGCCCGCTCCAGTCGATCCGACGTCATCGCGATCGCGTCCTCGAGGAGCGCACAGGCCGCCTCGCGTCCCGCGCCGGCCTCCGCCAGGGCGGCCTCGCCCAGGACCGCGACCCGCTCGGCCGGAGGAGGCGGCTCGGCCAGCGCCCGGAGCAGCAGCGCGGCCGCGGCCTCCGGCGCGCCGCTCTCCATCGCCGCCTGCGCCCCCTCCCGGAGGCGCGCCAGGACCCATGGGTCGGCCGCGGGCAGAACGCGCATCAGGTGGGTGGCGACGCGCCCGGCCGGCGCGCCGTCGGCGGCGAGCTCGCGCGCCGCCGCCCGGTGGAGCCGGTCCAGCTCGTCCTCGGCGGTCGCGGCGAGGACGGCCGAGCGCAGCACCGGGTGACGGAAGCGCGCCGGCATGACCGACTCGAGCACGTCCACCCGGACGAGCCCCGTCGCCAGCCGCATGGACGCCTCCACGTCCAGCCCGGCGACGGAGGCGGCGCTTCGAATCTCGCAGCCGTCGCCGAGCACGGCGAGCGCCTGGGCCAGGCGCAGCGCCTCCGGGTCGAGGGCGCGGACGCGTGCTGCCACACGGCGCGCGAGGGCCTGGCCGGCCATCGGCTCCGCCTCGTCCGGGTCCGCGCCCCGCGCGGCCGGCTCCAGCAGGAGCTCGCGAAGATAGAGCGGGTTGCCGCCGGTCAAGCGCCAGAGCTCGCGGCACCGCTCCTCGTCCGCTTCGGCGCCCGTGGTGCTCCGCACGAGACGCGCCACGCCGTCGAGGCTGAGGAGCCCGGGCCGCACGACGGCGGTCGCGGCGTC